>JAHFQD010000149.1 GCA_023266455.1 Candidatus Muproteobacteria bacterium | reverse complement strand
TTCTCCGTTGTCCATAACGCTCGATGCCCATCATAACGCTACCGGGCGTGATCGTAGTATCCTCTCGACATTGTTCGGGGCGGAACGCTCCGGTTCACAAATCACTCGACTGAACGCGTTATCGACCGCACCGCCACTCACAACCATGATTCGCCGCTTTCTTCTCCGCCTGTTCGTGACTTGGTGCGTACTCATCCAAGGCATGGCGCCGTTGCGCGCCGACAACATCAATCTGCCCGACCTCGGCGATGAATCCGCGAGCGTCATCTCGCCCGCACAGGAACGGCGGCTGGGCGAACAGTTCATGCGCGACGCGCGCAAGTCGCTATTGTTCGCCGACGACGCGGAGATGGACGATTATCTACAAACACTCGGGCACAAATTGGTCGCGAGCACCGATGCGCCCAGCAAAGAATTTCGTTTTTTCATGGTGGATGATTACGGCATCAACGCCTTCGCCGTTCCTGGCGGATTCGTCGGCGTGAATAAAGGCTTGTTGCTAGCGACGCAACATGAAGCCGAACTCGCGGCGGTGATGGCGCACGAAGTCACGCACGTTACCCAGCGACATATCCCTCGTTTGATCGCCGAATCGCAGCGCATGACCTTGCCGGCGATGGCGGCGATCTTGGGCTCGATCTTGCTCGCTAGCGCCGGACATGGACAAGGCGCCGAAGCCGGCATCGCTATCACCAGTGCCACCGTGGCGCAGCGCGGCATTAACTTCACGCGCGCGTTCGAAGAAGAAGCGGATCGTCTCGGCATGACGACGCTCAACGGCGCCGGTTTCGATCCGCAAGCGATGCCGTCGTTCTTCGAACGCATGCAGTCTTTGAACCGCGCCAACGAAACCGACCTGCCGGAATTTTTGCGCACCCATCCGGTGACGCCGAATCGCATCGCCGATGCGCGTAACCGCGCCGATCGATTGCCGGCGCGCCAGTCGCGCGACAGCGATGAATACTTGCACGTTCACGCCAAGTTGCGCGCGCTCGCGCCCAGCAACGGCGCCGAAATCGTGCGTGCGTTCGAAATCAATCTCGAACAAGGAAAATATCGCGACGCCAACGCCGAACGTTACGGCTATGCGGTGGCGTTATTGCGTCAGCGCGACTTCGCCGGCGCGCGGGGACAAATTCAAAAACTCTTAACGACGAAACCGAAGCGCGTTTACTACCGCGCGCTACAAGCGGAAATCGAATTGGCGGCGGAGCAAACGTCGAAGGCACTCGGTTTATATAGTCAGCTGTATAAAGAGACGTCGAACCACATCGGTGTCGCACGCTATTACGCCGGCGCGCTGTTGAAAGCGCACCAGCCGCAGCAGGCGTATGACGTTCTCAAAACTGTACTGCGCCAAATCACCGACGATCCGGGTTTGTACCGCATGATGGCGCAAGCCGCGGGCGACAGCGGACACGATCTCGATGCACACCGCGCGATGGCGGAACACTATTATCTCAGCGGTGATCCGCGCGCCGCGCTCGAACAGCTGCAAATCGCTTCGCGCTACGCTTGCGATAATTTTTATCAAGCCTCAAGCATCGAAGCGCGCATGAGCGCGATCCGCGAAGAGATGGCGCTGTTCGATCCCAAAGCGGCGGCGGATGCACCCGGCGCGCCACGGCCACGCGGCGCTAAAACCAAGCCGCAAGATTGCGCACCCACGCCGAACCGCGCGCCGGCGGCAAAGTCAAAGCCAACGAGTTAATAAATCGCCGACGAACGCGCGGGTCTGCGCTTGTCATTGGCGCGGATTGGGGTATTCTGCCAACGCGCTTTTCCGGCGCACCAAGCTGTCGATTGAAATTGTGAGTGGATTGAAAAACGCTATGCGACTCGTCGGCATACTTATAAATATCGGTGTCGCCATAATACTCGCCGCGTCGGCGAACCCGTCGGCGCAGGCCGCGGGCCAGACACCGGATGCTAAAACCTGCGCCGATAAAGCGCTGGTGGCGCAAGATCGGCTGCTCGAAGGCGGCTGTATCGCCATCCTGCGCGCCAAGGGCAATTGCCAGGCATGTCACTTCATCTCCGGCGTCACCTCGGGCAACATCGCCCCGCCGCTCGCCGGCATGGCGCAACGCTTCCCCGATCGCGCGCGTTTGCGCGCACAAATCGAAGATCCCAACAAAACTAATCCCGCGACCGTGATGCCGCCGTATGGCAAGTACGAAATTCTGACAGCGGATGAAATCGACAAGCTCGTCGACTGGTTGCTAACCTTATGAAAATCGTCGCCGAGGCAAACCGTTCGCGCCGCGTTTTTCTGAAAAACGGTTTAGCCCTGGCCGCGATCGGCTTCGCCTCATACTTACTAAAACCGCTGCGCGCACTCGCGGCCGAATGGCCAAAGAACGCCTTCGAATCGAAGAAGATCGACGAAGCCCTGCAAAGTTTGTTCGGCGGCGCGCAGGCGACGACCTCGGCATCGATACGCATCAACGCGCCCTATCAAGCCGAGAACGGCGCCACAGTCCGGTTCGTGGCCACCATCGATCTCCCGAACGTCAGCACCGTCGCGGTGCTGGTGGAAAAAAACGAGCGCCCGCTGGTGATGACAATGAATTACGCCGGCGCTGAACCGTATATTTCTTTGCGCCTAAAAATGGCGCAGACCTCCGACGTGTACGTCGTCGCGAAATCACAGGGCAAGCTCTACATCGCGAAGCAAAACATCAAAGTCACCGTCGGCGGATGCGGTTGAGAAAATTCCATGGCCGAAAAACGCACACGCATCCGCACCAAAACCACCGACGACGGCACCACCGAAATATTCGTGCTCGTGAGTCATCCGATGGAAACCGGCTTGCGCCTCGATCCGCAAACGCAAGCGAAAGTGCCGCCGCATTTCATTCAGAAAATGACGTTCCTGCTCAACGGCAAAGAAGTCGCGATCGCAGATTTAGGTATCGCGGTCTCGAAAGATCCGCTGATCAGCATTCGTCTGAAGAAAACCAAACGCGGCGATCGGATCAAAGTTTTGTGGAGTGACAATAAAGGCGACAAAGACGAAGCTGAAACCACCATCGGCGAGGTCGGTTAGAAACGTCATGCAGAAAAATCTCAAACGCGCGTTTACCACTTTTATCGTCGCCCTAACCGCGACGATCGCCGCGACCGCCATGGCCGCACCCAGCGATCCCGCTTCGGACAAAAAACAATTCCAAGAATTCTTCAAAAAGAAATTTCCCGAGACGACGTTCGAAAAATTTTCCGACGGTCTGTACGCGCTAGCGGGATTCGACGAGTACCGCGAGCAATGGGAAGGCTTTAAAGACCTGCCGCCGTACGAGATCGGACTCGAGCACGGCAAGAAGATGTGGGATACGAAATTCCGCAACGGCAAAACCTTTTCGAGCTGTTTCAAAAACGGCGGCAAGAATATCGCGCAGGGTTATCCGTATTGGGACAAAGTCGGTAAAGCCGTGCGCACCGTCGAGATGGACCTCATCGACTGCGCCCGCCGTAACGGCGCGGAGATTCCGTTTCTGACCGCCGACCTTGATCGCGATCAAGGCGCGCGCACGCAACTCGCCGAGCTCTCGGCCTATTTCTATTCGCTGTCGAAAGGCAAGACGATCAAACCCGATATCGACTTTTCCGATCCGGATGCGTTGAAAGCCTATGACGACGGCAAAAAATTCTGGTGGTCGCATCGCGGCCAGTGGAATTTCGCTTGCGCCAGTTGCCACGTCCAACTCGCCGGCAAAAATCTCGGTGGCAACCAGCCGCTGTCGGCTGGGCTTGGGCATACCACCGCGTGGCCGGCGCAGCGCTTGGAATGGGGACGTCTCGAAACCCTGCACTATCGTTACAGCACCTGCCTAACGCAAATGCGCGCACGGCCGCCGAAGCACGGCAGCGCCACGCTAAACAATCTCGAACTCTACGAAAAATTTATGAGCGGCGGTCTACCGTTGACAGCGCCGGGGATGAGAAATTAGGGAGTCTTTATTAGAGACCGCAACAAAATGAAAAATCTTCCCTCATCCCCACCCTTTTCCCTTTCTCAGAGGGAGAGGGGTTTCAAGCCCTTCTCCCTCTGAGAAAGGGAAAAGGGTGAGGCAGTTTGGTTTGGTTCATTTTGTTACCGCCTCTTAGTCATCTGCTCATCCGCGAAACCGGTAACCGGTCTATTCTAGTAAGTTCATGAGCCTTTCCCGACGCGAATTTCTGGAAATGCTGGCGGCTGGCGCCGTCGGTCTGGGTACCGGCGTCGCGCGAGCGAACGGACTCTACGACGTACCGCCGTTCGGCAACGTCACCCTGCTCCACTTCACCGATTGCCACGCGCAGCTGCTGCCGATTTATTATCGCGAACCGTCGATCAATCTCGGCGCCGGCCCAACGCGCAATCAAGCGCCGCATTTAGTTGGCGAAGCGTTACGACAACAGTACCGCTTGCCGCCAAACTCGCCCGAAGCGCATGCGTTCACACATCTCGACTTCGTTGAAGCCGCGCGCCGCTACGGCAAAGTCGGCGGCTTCGCGCATTTAGCGACGCTGATAAAAAATCTGCGCGCCAGCCGACCACGTCGTACTTTATTACTCGATGGCGGCGATACCTGGCACGGTTCCGCGACCGCGCTCTGGACCCGTGGCGCGGACATGATCGAAGCCTGCAAGCACCTGGGTGTCGACGTCATGACCGCGCATTGGGAATTCACCTACGGCGCGGCGCGCGTCAAAGAAGCGGTGGAAAAAGAATTGCGCGGCAGCATCGACTTCGTCGCGCACAATGTGTTCGATACCAGCTTCGTCGAAGAACGCGTGTTTCCGCCATATGTAATGCGCGAGGTCAACGGCATTCCCATCGCTGTGATCGGTCAGGCCTATCCGTATACGCCGATCTCCAACAACCGCTACGCGTTTCCCGACTGGTCGTTCGGCATACGCGAGATCGAACTGCAGCGACTCGTCGATCAAGTCCGCGCCAAAGGCGCGCGCGTGGTGGTGCTGCTATCGCACAACGGCACCGATGTCGATCTCAAACTCGCATCGCGCGTCGCCGGTCTCGATGTCATTCTCGGCGGACATACCCACGACGCTTCCCCGGAACCGTTCGTGGTGCCCAACAACGGCGGTAAAACCTTGGTGGTGTTGTCCGGATCGCATACGAAATACCTATCGGTGCTGGATCTCGACGTGCGACGCGGACAGATGCGCGATTTCCGTTATCGCTTGCTACCGATCTTCGCCAACTTGATTGCGCCGGATCGCGACATGACGGCGCATATCGAAAAAGTGCGCGCACCGTATAAGGCGAAACTGGAACAAAAACTCGCCACCGCCGACGGTCCGCTTTACCGACGCGGCAATTTCAACGGCAGCTTCGACGAAATTATTCTGCAAGCACTGCTG
>JAHFQD010000148.1 GCA_023266455.1 Candidatus Muproteobacteria bacterium | reverse complement strand
TCGATGTCCGCGAATCTCCGCTTCATCGCGCACGCCCCCGAGGGCGATACGCACGAATTTACGATTCGTCGCACGTGCAATCGACTGCCCTAACGAAGTTTTACCGACACCCGGCGGTCCCACGAGGCACAAGATAGGACCTTTAATCTTGTTCACGCGTTGTTGCACCGCGAGATACTCAAGAATGCGCTCCTTCACTTTCTCCAACCCGTAATGATCATGCTCGAGAATCTTTTCAGCCTCGGCCAGATCTTTACGAATCTTGGTACGTTTACGCCATGGCACGTTTACCAACCAATCTATGTAGTTGCGCACCACGGTGGCTTCAGCCGACATCGGTGACATCATCTTGAGTTTGTTCAGCTCAGCCTCGGCTTTAGCGCGAACTTCCTTCGGCATGCCTGCCTTGGCGATCTTTTTCTGTAACTCTTCGATCTCGTTAGGACCATCTTCGGTCTGACCGAGTTCTTTCTGAATCGCCTTCATCTGCTCATTTAAATAATATTCGCGCTGGCTTTTCTCCATCTGACGCTTGACGCGTCCGCGGATACGCTTTTCCACCTGTAACAGATCAATTTCGGATTCGAGAACGCTTAGAATTTTCTCTAGCCGTTCACGCACGTCTTGGATTTCGAGAATCTCTTGCTTGTCCTCGATCTTGAGCGACAAATGCGCAGCAACCGTATCCGCAAGGCGGCCCGGATCGTCGATACCGGAAAGCGACGTTAAGATTTCCGGTGGGATTTTCATATTGAGTTTGACGTACTGATCGAACTCATTAAGAACGGAGCGCATGAGCGCCTCGCCTTCGCGATCAGGAATCGGTTCGGAATCGAGTAACGCCACTTCGGCCGAAAACATATCTTCGGTTTCGACATAGCGCTGGATCGCCGCTCGACGTTCGCCTTCGACCAGAACCTTAACGGTGCCATCGGGCAGTTTCAGCAACTGCAATACTCCGGCGATGGTGCCAATTTCATGAATAGATTCGACCGACGGATCATCATCGGAAGCGCTCTTCTGCGCTACCAACATAATCTGTTTGCCAGCCTCCATTGCACGTTCGAGCGCACGAATCGATTTGCGCCGTCCGACGAACAATGGAATAACCATGTGAGGGAAAACGACGACGTCACGCAACGGCAATATCGGTAATGTTGTCTCTGAACCCGGAAGAATCCGGAGCGGTGTCTTTTCCGATTTCGGTTTAGTCGTCATAGGCGCCTTTCAATGTTTCTTGGACGTGATACTTCAGTCTGGGGCCAAAATCGAAGAATTTCAACATTGCACAAGCGTTTATAAATCACTTGCACGAGGTGAAAATTTTTGGGAATAAAAACCCCGCTCGCTGCGGGGCTTCCATTACAACAATGAAGCGACTACTGATTCAACGAAGCGCGCTTACGCGTAGACTCGTCGTCGTCGGCGTAGATAAGGATCGGCTTCGCGCCATCGGTAATGACGTTGGCTTCGATCACTACTTTTTTCACGTTTTCAACGGATGGCAACTCGAACATGATTTCGAGCAACGACCGCTCAAGGATTGACCGCAGTCCACGAGCGCCGGTTTTGCGTTCCGTGGCGCGCTTAGCAACGGCGCGCAAGGCTTCGTCGCGCACTTCAAGTTCAACGCCTTCCAACCTGAGCAGTTTCTGATACTGCTTCACTAGAGCGTTCTTGGGCTCGGTCAGAATTTTCATTAATGCTACTTCGTCGAGTTCATCGAGAACCGCGACGACCGGTAAGCGCCCCACGAACTCCGGGATAAGCCCGAACTTAATAAGGTCTTCCGGTTCGACAACTCGCAATACTTCACCGACAGCACGGGTATCGGACTTGCTGCGGATTTCAGCATGGAAGCCGATGCCGGTTTTTTCGGTGCGGTTCTGAATAATTTTCTCTAGCCCTGAAAACGCGCCGCCGCAAACGAATAAGATATTGCGCGTATCCACCTGTAAAAATTCTTGCTGAGGATGCTTACGACCGCCCTGCGGCGGTACCGACGCTATCGTGCCTTCGATCAATTTCAACAGCGCTTGTTGCACGCCCTCGCCCGATACATCGCGGGTGATCGACGGGTTTTCGCTCTTGCGCGAAATCTTATCGATCTCATCGATATAAACAATGCCGCGCTGGGCCTTCTCGACATCGTAATCGCACTTCTGCAAAAGCTTTTGAATAATATTTTCGACGTCCTCGCCGACATAACCGGCTTCGGTGAGCGTTGTGGCGTCGGCGATGGTGAAAGGAACGTTCAGTAACCGCGCGAGCGTTTCCGCCAACAGCGTTTTTCCGGAACCGGTCGGTCCGATCAATAGAATATTGCTCTTGGAGAGCTCGACGTCGCCGACCTTGCCTTCGTTTTCGATGCGCTTGTAGTGGTTGTACACCGCTACCGACAAAACCTTCTTGGCATCGGTTTGACCGATGACATATTCGTCCAAGATATGGAGAATCTCGCGCGGCGTCGGAAACTTCTTGCGCGCGCTCGCGGCGTTTTTCTCTTCTTGAACTTCCTCGCGAATAATGTCGTTGCAGAGCTCAACACATTCATCGCAGACGAACACCGAAGGACCAGCAATAAGCTTGCGGACTTCGTGCTGGCTCTTGCCACAGAAGGAGCAATACAAGAGCTTTTCGCCCTTACCGTCGCCTCGCCCGCCGTGAGTGTTTTCCGCCATTCGTTACTCCTCAAATACGTAAATCAGATATCCACAATTCCAGCATGCGGCGTCCCGTCGTTATTTGCAAGTCCGCCGATACTTAATATCTACTTATTATCTACTTTTATAGCATATTCGCGCAGTCGCAATGGACTGAACGCGCGTTAGGCTCTCTTTTCCAACACCGTGTCGATAAGACCGTACACCTTCGCTTCCTCACCGCCCATGAAGTAGTCACGGTCCGTATCTTGTTGAATTTTGTCCAGAGATCGTCCGGTGTGTTTGACCAAAACTTGGTTCAAACGCTCGCGTATCCGCAAAATTTCTTTGGCATGAATTTCGATGTCCGTGGCCTGACCCTGAAAACCGCCCAACGGTTGATGCACCATCATGCGGGCATGCGGTAGCGCAAAACGCTTATTCTTGGCACCGCCCGCGAGGATGATCGCGCCCATGCTCGCCGCTTGTCCGATACAAACCGTGCTGACGTCGGGCTTGATGAACTGCATCGTGTCGTAAATCGCCATACCGGCCGTTACGGCGCCGCCGGGCGAATTTACATATAGATGGATGTCTTTATCCGGATTCTCCGATTCCAGGAACAATAACTGCGCCACGATCAGATTCGCCATGTGGTCCTCGACAGGTCCCACCATGAAGATCACACGTTCCTTGAGTAGTCGCGAATAAATATCATAGGCGCGCTCGCCGCGACCGGTAGTTTCGATCACCATCGGCACCAAACCGAGAGCCTGTGAATTTAAAGCGCCTTCGTTCCATTGCGTAGAAGTCATAAAGTTTCCTAAAAAGCGTCGAGTTTAATTCGCTGTCTGCGTATCGAGTTGCAGCAATTCCTGAAAAGAAACTGGCTTGTCTTGTACTGTAGCTTGCGCGAGCAATTCTTCCACGGCACGCTCTTCCGCCACCAGCGATTCTATTTGCGCAATGCGTTGCGGTTGCTCGTAATAGTACTGAACGAACGCCGCCGGCGATTCGTATTCCATCGCCATCTCTTCCAACTTGGCCCGTACGCGCGCCGGTTCCGCTTTGATGCTGCGCGCGATAATAATTTCCGCTAACGCTAAACCGACAGCCACACGTTTACGTGCTCGCTCTTTGAGAGCGGCCTCATCGAGACGAACGCCGGATGTCTGGCCATAACGCTTGAGAGAAGTTTCTTCGGCATCCACCAAACTTTTCGGCAGTTCAAAATCATTCGAATCCATCAAGGCTTTCAGCGCCCGTTCGCGCAGGACGCGGGTAGAACGCTGCGTCGCTTCGCGCTCCAAACTCTGTTTAATTTCGTCGCGCAGTTTGGCGACATCGCCGTCGCGCACGCCAAGCTGCTTGGCGAATTCGGTATCGATTTCCGGCAAGACCGCTTCCGCCACTTCGTGCAAGTTGACTGCGAAATCGACTGACTTACCGGCGAGCGGTTGATGACGATAATCGGCGGGAAACGTGGCAACGATATTGCGCGTTTCACCGGCACGAACACCGATCATTCCTTTTTCCAAATCTTCGATCAACGTGCCGCTTCCGATCACCGTGAAAAAATCTTTTGCGGTACCGCCTTGTAACGGCTCGCCGTCCATGAGCCCGGAGAAATCAATCTTCACACGATCGCCCGACTTGGCTTCGCGTTCGACCGGCTTCCACGTCGTTCGTTGCTTGCGAATGCTTTCCAACGTGCGATCGATATCTTCATCGGCAACCGCGGCCACCGGACGTTCGATCGTGGTGCCTTGGATGTCGAGCTTTTTAATTTCGGGATAGATTTCGAACTCAGCGACGTATTCCAATTCTTTGCCGCGCGTCGGCTGTTTGCGTTCGATACGCGGTCCAACGGCCGGACGCAACCCTTCGCGCACGACGGCTTCGTGAAAACTGGATTGGATCAAGTCGCCGGCGATTTCTTCCAGCAAACGGTTTCCATATTGCGCCTCCACCATCTTCAGCGGCACTTTGCCAGGACGAAACCCCGGCATCTTTACCTGCTGCGACAGCTTCTTAAGGCGTTGACTGAATTCTTTTTCAATATCTTCGGCGGGGACGGCCACTTTAAGTTTGCGGCCCAACGTCCCGACGGTTTCAACGGAAACCTGCATTGAATCGACCTCTATCAGATGGAGTGCTTTATGCGAAAGGCGTGAGATATATAACGAAACTCGAGGCGGAATGATACCGATTTGACGCCGAGGGTCCAGCCCTAGGCGTCAAAGACGGCAACTATTTGTTCGGAAAAGGATTGGTGCGAATGGAGGGAGTCGAACCCCCATGGGTTTCCCCACTGGAACCTAAATCCAGCGCGTCTACCAATTTCGCCACACTCGCAAAAATCAGAAGGTTTGGATCCGCAGAACGCGCGGCGGCGGTTTTGAAGAATGTTGGTGGGCCGTCCAGGGCTCGAACCTGGGACCCGCTGATTAAGAGTCAGCTGCTCTACCAACTGAGCTAACGGCCCAACATTCTTTGAAAATCAAACTTGGGGTGAGCGATGGGACTCGAACCCACGACCACCGGAATCACAATCCGGGACTCTAACCAACTGAGCTACGCTCACCATCAAACGGGTGCGCATTATACCCACACACCCGCAATGCCGATAGCGTTTCTTGCATGAATTGGCGCGCCCGGCAGGAGTCGAACCTGCCACCCCCAACTTAGAAGGTTGGTGCTCTATCCAACTGAGCTACGGGCGCGAATTGACCGCTACGCCTTCAAATCATCCTCCCTGACGAGAT
>JAHFQD010000147.1 GCA_023266455.1 Candidatus Muproteobacteria bacterium | reverse complement strand
TAACCGTGGTGGCAGCGGTACAGCGAATGGCATGACATCATGGTCGGCAGCGAATCTCACGCTGCAATCGGGGGCCAACCTCATCACTGTGACGGCGCGCGATGCGGCCGGAAATACCAAATCAACCAGTATTACGGTTACCTACAACAGTCTCACGGTACCGCCGGCTCCGACCGGTTTTTCAGCGAGTGCCGGCAATGCGCAAGTGACTCTCGGCTGGAACACGGTCACCGGAGCGACCGGCTACAAGGTCTACCGTGGTGCAAACTTAATCGCCTCACCGACGGTTACCACTTTCACCGATACCGGCTTAACGAATAGTACGAGTTATACCTATCAAGTGAGCGCCATCAACAGCGTTGGCGAAGGCGCGAAATCGAGCGCAGTAACCGCAACGCCGACTTCTAGCGGATTACAGACGCATTGCGAGTCCAATCCTTCACAGTGCGGCTATCCAGATGCCACAAACACCGGCATACCAGCGGGAACTTCACTAACGCTTGTCAATGGAGATATGACGATCTCCACCGCAGGTGCCGTCATAGATGGCAAGGATATTCGCGGCTGTGTCACCGTTACGGCTCCGGGTGTCACCATTCGCCGCTCGAAGATTACTTGCGGCGGTTTTTACACAATTCATGTCACCAGTAACGCCGCAGCCAACGGAGCCGCTCGGCTTCTCATTGAAGATGTAGAACTCATCAATGGTGACAACACAACCGCTATTGCGGCGCAGAACATTACAGCGCACCGGGTGTACAGCCGAGGGGGTGAAAATGGGGGTAGTTTTGATAACGACGTCACCATAGAAGACTCGTTCATCACCGGCATTATGGAGGTTAACGGTGGCCATGGAGATGGTATTCAAATTGGCGGATCGGCAACCAATATACTGATTAATCACAACACGATCCTTGTTCACGACGTAACCTCAGCTATCAACTGGACCGATCAGACCGTCAGCATGACGGTGCAAAACAACTTGCTCGCCGGCGGTAACTACACTCTGTATTGTCCTAGGGTTGCCGTTCCATCCGGCGCGTTCAAAACCTTGAACAACCGTTTTGGGACCTATACCTACGGTCACACCGACTCTTGTGGCAACACCGGTCAAGTTTTTACCGGCAACTACAGCGATGCCGACCTCAGCCCAATTTCACCATAGCGGTAGTCGACGCTGACGGTTGCATTACTGAGCGTGCTCTTATTTTCCGCATACCTTCATAGTACCTATGCTGCCAGTTAAGGCGTTGTATTGCACACGGCAACAAAACATAAATTCAACTAGAAAATAGCTTCAGTAATCTACTGCCTAACGTGGAGACGTTAGACTTAATAACGTTTTTCTGGCTTGCGGGGTTCTTGAGCGGGGATTTGTTTCCAATCATTATCTTTCGATAACACATCGACGGAGAACGACGGTTCTGAATCTTTCGCTTTGGGGTTCACTTCGACAGGA
Source organism: Candidatus Muproteobacteria bacterium (assembly GCA_023266455.1). Taxonomy (GTDB): domain Bacteria; phylum Pseudomonadota; class Gammaproteobacteria; order Acidiferrobacterales; family Sulfurifustaceae; genus JAHFQD01. The sequence continues at coordinate 3,953 of JAHFQD010000147.1, read as the reverse complement.
ACCTGCTTGTCGTTTACTTTGGGATAGAAAACGATCGAGCCGTTTTTGAGGTCGAAGGGCATTATTCTTTCCAGATCGCCCCAACTCTTAACCGTAGAAATTCTTTCGCGCGCCGCCGCGAGAGCCTCTGAACCTTTCTTCGCCGTCAACGCTTCCGCGAATGCCGGATCTTTTTTGACGACTTCGGTCGCGGCTTTCTTGGCTAATTCGAGACTGAACTCCACGCCTTGGGGACCGAATTTCAGATCGGTTATGTTCGGCGCGAACACGGACGCCAATATCAGCGCCGTTGGGAAAAACAACATCGCTGAAATCTGCGGCGCCGATAACCCGTTCGTTTTCTTTAGAACGACAAATATAAATGCCGCGACGCCAATAAAGAACGCGATCCAATCCATGATCAAAAAAGCCATTTAAAAAATCTCAGCAAGTTAAGTGCGGTGAGATTAACCAAGTCCATCAACATAGTACAAGCTGTTGCAGTTGACGTTGCCCCCGTATGGCGCATGTCGGGCATCGCAGGCTTGGGGTAAGCACCCGCAGGGCCGCCTGCATGGATGCAGGCGGTTCTGCCGCGCGGCACGATGCCGCGTCGGCAGAATGCGGGGCCCCATGCCGAGAAGCACAGCCATGTCCGCGCCATCCGGGCGTGCTTTCTTTTGGGTTACTTTTTCTTTGCACAAGCAAAGAAAAAGTAACTCGCCCGCGGTGCGAGAACCGCAATTAAAAGTGGATTACACGACAATTGCGCGTAAGCGCAGACAACAAATAAACCCTGTCCCTCTCCCTGACGGGAGAGGGGACCAGAACTCAAAATCCGATCTCGTTCTTCACGTCTCGAACATTCACGATCTTCATCGTGTTGGTGCCGCCGGGTTTAGCCAAAGGTTCGCCGATAGTGAGGATCACAAAATCGTCATCCCCCACCGCACCGCGATAGCGTAACAACTTCACCGCATCCTTAAGCACCATATTCGGATCGGTACTACGCGTCTCGAAGCGCACCGGATAAACCCCGCGATACAACGTCAATTTACGCTGCGTATCTTCACGCGGCGTGAGCGCATAAATCGGCAATGCCGAGCTGATGCGCGACATCCACAAGGTCGTGGAACCGGATTCGGTTAGCGCGGCGATCGCGCGTACGGGAAGATGGTTGCCGACATACATCACGGCGTTGCCGACCGCCTCGTCGACGCGCTGAAACGCGTCGTCGCGGATGGTGCCATGCGTCGCTTCGTATTGTTGCTCGGCGACGCGGCACACGCGGTCCATGGCGGCGACGGCTTCGATGGGATGCGCGCCGCTCGCGGTCTCGGCGGAGAGCATGACGGCGTCGGTGCCATCGAGCACGGCGTTGGCAACGTCGGAAACTTCGGCGCGTGTCGGAATCGGGCTCTCGATCATCGATTCCATCATTTGCGTGGCCGTGATCGTCACGCGGTTCATCTGGCGCGCAAGTTTGATGATGCGCTTTTGCACCGGCGGCACTGCGGCGTCGCCGATTTCCACGCCCAGATCGCCGCGCGCGATCATGACGGCCTCGGATACCCGCAAAATATCTTCGATGTTGTCTACGGCTTCCGCGCGTTCGATCTTGGCGACGATGCCGCCCTTACCGCCGGCGGCGCGCAGCAGTTCGCGGGCTTCGATAATGTCGGCCGCCGAACGCGGGAACGACACCGCCAGATAATCGGCGCCGATTTGCGCGGCCGCTTTGATGTCTTCGCGATCTTTGTCGGTCAGGGCCGCGGCGGATAAACCGCCGCCTTGACGATTGATGCCTTTGTTGTCGCTCAACTCGCCACCGTTGATGACGTAGCAAACGATCTTTTGACCTTTGACGTCTTCGACGCGCAGCATGATGCGCCCGTCGTCGAGCAGCAGCGCCGTGCCCGGCGTTACATCGCGCGTGAGTTGTTTATAAGTGAGCCCGACGCTGTTGTCAGTGCCTTCGTTCAAATCCATATCGGCGTCGAGCGTGAAGCGCGCGCCGTGTTGTAGCAAGGTGCCGCCGGTTTTGAATTTGCCGATGCGAATCTTCGGCCCCTGCAAATCGACGAGAACCCCGAGCGAACGACCGCAAGCCAAGGCAGCAGCGAGCGCTTGCTTGGCGCGTTGGAAATGCGTTTCGTGCTTGCCGTGGGAAAAGTTGAGGCGGACGACATCGACGCCGGTTTCGATCAACCGGTTCAATACATCGGGAGCGTCGGTGGCCGGGCCGAGGGTGGCGACGATTTTTGTTCTACGCGGCATGAGCGAAGCTTGAAGAGTAACGAAAGACGAGTAAACGCCATCGGCGTTTACTCGTCAACCGCTACGCTTGGCTAGCGATGCGTTCGCTGCGTGCGCGTTGCTCGAGCATCTCGACCGCGGGGAGTCGCTTGCCTTCCAGAAATTCGAGGAAGGCGCCGCCGCCGGTGGAAATGTAAGACACCTTGTCGGCGATGCCGTACTTCGCAACCGCCGCCAGCGTGTCACCGCCACCGGCGATGGAGAACGCCGGGCTCTCCGCGATGGCGTGCGCCAATACTTTCGTGCCTTCGCCGAACTGATCGAACTCGAACACGCCGACCGGGCCGTTCCAGACGATGGTGCCGGCTTTCTTCAACATCTCGCCTAACCGTTTGGCGGTTTCGGGACCGATGTCGAGAATCATGTCGTCGTCGGCGATCTCCGAAACGTTCTTAATCGTGGCCTTGGCGGTTTCGCTGAATTCTTTCGCCACCACCACGTCGGTCGGCACCGGAATCTCCGCGCCGCGCGCCTTGGCTTGCGCCATTAATTTCTTGGCGGTGTCCACCAGATCGGCTTCCGACAACGACTTGCCAATCTTGTGTCCGGCCGCGGCGATGAACGTATTGGCGATGCCGCCGCCAACGATGAGCTGATCCACGACCTGCGCCAGATTTTCCAGCACCGTCAGCTTGGTCGATACCTTGGAGCCGGCGACGATCGCCACCAACGGACGCTTCGGTTTCGCCAAGGCTTTGGTTAACGCGTCGAGCTCTTGCGCCAAGAGGATGCCGGCACACGCGACCGGCGCGTACACGCCGGCGCCGTACGTCGACGCTTCAGCGCGATGCGCGGTGCCGAAGGCGTCCATGACGTAGACGTCGCATAACGCCGCGTACTTCTTCGCGAGGTCGTCGTTATTTTTCTTCTCGCCCTTGTTGAAACGAACGTTCTCGAACAGCACCACATCGCCGTTTTTGAGCGCCGGCGCTTTGTCGAGATAGTCCTTCACCAACGGCACGTTTTTGCCGAGCAACGTCGACAACACGTCGGCCACCGGCCTGAGCGAATCTTCTTCCGTGTACTTGCCCTCTTCCGGGCGGCCGAGGTGCGACATCACCATCACCTTGGCGCCGGCCTTGATAGCGTATTCGATCGTCGGCAGCGACGCGCGAATGCGCTTATCGCTGCTGATCTTGCCGTCCTTCACTGGGACGTTCAGATCCTCGCGGATAAGCACGCGCTTACCCACGAGATCGAGATCGGTCAGCTTAACGACGTTCATGTGGTGCTCACGGTTTCGCGCGCGTCGACCTTGGCGTTCATGAGCGCCACCGTGGTGTCGAGCATGCGGTTGCTGAAGCCCCACTCGTTGTCATACCAGGCGAACGCCTTGACCAACGTGCCTTCGGAAACCTTGGTCAGCGTCGCGTCGAAGATCGAACTCGCCGGATTGTGGTTGAAGTCCGACGACACCAGCGGTTCTTTGGTGAATTCAAAGATGCCCTTCAAATCGCCTTCGGCCGCTTGCTTCGCGGCGTTGTTGACTTCGTCCACCGTGGTGGCGCGCTTGGCGACGAAGCTGAGATCGACGAACGAGACGTTGATCGTCGGCACGCGCATCGAGAAGCCGTCGAGCTTGCCGTTCAAATGCGGCAGCACCAGCGCCACCGCGGCGGCGGCGCCGGTCTTGGTCGGGATCATGTTGTGCGTCGCCG
>JAHFQD010000146.1 GCA_023266455.1 Candidatus Muproteobacteria bacterium | reverse complement strand
CGTATTGTTATATCTCTGCATCGGTTGGCGCAGCCTCATCGATCATGCCCGACCCGTGCACGATGCATTGCGCGCGGATCGCCTGGCCGAAGCGCGGGCACACGTCGGCATGATGGTGAGCCGCGACACTGCGTCGATGCAGCCCGGGGACGTTTCCAAAGCGGCGGTGGAATCAGTGCTGGAAAACGGCAACGACGCGGTGTTCGGCGCGATCTTCTGGTTCTTGATCGCCGGACCCGCGGGCGCAGTGGCGTATCGCTTAGTCAACACGCTCGATGCCATGTGGGGCTATCGCAACGAGCGCTATTTTTATTTCGGTTGGGCCGCGGCCCGGTTAGACGACGCCATGAATTTTATTCCCGCGCGCTTGACGGCATTGAGTTACGCCATCGCCGGACATGTACGCAGCGCGCTTCGTTGCTGGCGCCGACAAGGACGCGCTTGGGAAAGTCCGAACGCCGGACCCGTGATGGCCGCCGGCGCCGGCAGTCTCGGCATCGCGCTCGGCGGACCGGCGTGGTACGAAGGAACGCTGGAACCACGTCCAACGTTAGGAGAAGGCCCGGCACCCAACGTCGACGACATTGAGCGCGCGTTGCGTTTAGTGCATCGCAGCATTCTGATTTGGCTGGCGACGATCGCCATAGGAGCATTAATTGTTAAAACCGTCATTTCGCACTGAGCACACGCCGTTGTTGCCGCATGGCGGTCAGTTGCGCAAGGCGGCGGCGCATTATGGGATTCCGTTATCGGATTGGCTGGATTTATCGACCGGCATTAATCCCAATGCCTGGCCCGTACCCACGTTACCGCCGACGATCTGGTCGCGCCTTCCCGAAGACGACGACGGCCTGGAAGCCGCTGCGCAAAATTACTACCGCGCCGCCGACGTATTGCCGATCGCTGGATCGCAAGCGGCGATTCAAACCCTGCCTCGGCTACGCGCACCTGGCCGTGTCGCGACGATTCATCCAGGCTATGCGGAACACGCGCATGCCTGGCGCAGCGCCGGTCACTCGGTGTTCAAAGCCACAGTTTCGATGTTGGATGAAATGACACAGCAGGTCGACGTCGTGGTGCTCGCGCATCCTAATAATCCAACCGGCACGCGTTTCAGTCATGAACAATTACTCGCATGGCACGATCGTCTCGCGACACGCGGCGGCTGGCTCGTCGTCGATGAAGCGTTCATGGACGCGACGCCGCAATACAGTTTGGCAGCGTTCTGTTCGCGGCCGGGATTAATCGTGCTGCGTTCGCTTGGAAAATTTTTTGGTTTGGCCGGCGCGCGTGTCGGCTTTGTCTGTGCGGAAAAAGAATTTTTGAATCGCTTACATAGCAGCATCGGACCCTGGACCGTGGCGGCATCTTCGCGCTACATCGCGACCGCGGCGTTGCTAGACAAACCGTGGCAAACATCGATGCGCCAACGGCTAACGGCGGACAGCGACCGACTCTCGAAGATGCTGGATCGACATGGGTTATCGCCGCAAGGCGGCTGCGCGATGTTCCAATGGATACCGACCTTAAACGCCATCGAGGTACATACGCGGCTTGCACGCTTTGGGATTCTGACGCGTTTGTTCGAAGAGATTTCGAGTCTCCGTTTCGGCTTGCCTGGAAACGACAACGATTGGCGACGCCTCGACAATGCGCTGGCGGAGATCAATGCGAGAGAACCTGCGGAAGCCGAGGCATGAAAGCACGCACGCTGATGGTACAAGGCACGACGTCGGACGCCGGCAAGAGCACGCTCGTCACCGGTCTATGCCGGTCGCTGGTACGCCGCGGCATACGCGTCGCACCGTTCAAGCCGCAGAACATGGCGCTCAACAGCGCGGTCACGGTGAATGGCGGCGAGATCGGGCGCGCGCAGGCAGTGCAAGCGCAGGCCTGCCGGCTCGCGCCGCACACGGATATGAATCCAGTTTTGTTGAAACCGAACAGCGACGTCGGCGCGCAAGTCATTCTGCACGGCGCCGCTATCGGCAACATGAACGCGTGGGATTATCACGACTACAAAAAAATCGCGCGCAGCGCCGTACTCGATTCGTACCGCCGCTTGGCGAATGCGTACGAGGTGCTTGTCGTCGAAGGCGCCGGCTCGCCCGCGGAAATCAATCTACGCGCGAACGACATCGCCAACATGGGCTTCGCCGAAGCCGTCGATTGCCCCGTCATTATCGTGGCCGACATCGATCGCGGCGGCGTGTTCGCGCATCTTGTCGGCACGTTGGCACTGTTGAGCGAATCGGAACACGCGCGCGTGAAAGGTTTCGTTATTAATCGCTTCCGCGGCGATATCAGTCTGCTGCAACCCGGCCTCGACTGGCTTGAGAAACAAACGGGCAAATCGGTTCTCGGCGTGCTGCCCTACTTACACGGTCTGCACTTGGAAGCCGAAGATGCACTACCGCGAGACCACATCGCGCTACCCGAAGACCGCGAGCGTTTACGTGTGATCGTGCCGGCGTTGCCACATATCAGCAACCATACCGACTTCGATCCGCTGCGGTTGCACCCGCAAGTAGACGCGCGCTTCATTGGACCGAACCAAACCATTCCGCCGGCGGATCTCATCATTCTTCCCGGCTCGAAATCGGTACGTTCCGATTTAGCGTGGTTGCGCACGCAAGGCTGGGAGACGGCGATTCACCGTCATCTCCGTTACGGCGGCAAGTTGATCGGCATCTGCGGTGGCTTGCAGATGTTGGGAAACGTGATTCACGATCCGCACGGCGTCGAAAGTGAACCCGGCAGTACGCGCGGGTTCGGACTGTTGGATATGGAAACGACGCTCGAGACGGAAAAAAAATTGCGTAACGTGCGCGGACGTCTCGCGTTCGACAACGCTGCCGTCACCGGTTACGAGATCCACGTCGGCGTGACGCACGGACCGGCGCTCGCGCGCCCCGCGGTGCATCTGGAACAACACGATGATGGCGCCTTGAGCGAAGACGGACGCATCCTGGGAACGTATTTGCACGGTCTCTTCGAGTCGACCCCCGCCTGCGACGCGCTGTTGGGCTGGGCCGGGTTGAGCGCGCCGCAAACACCCGATTACCACGCGCTGCGCGAAGCCGCCATCGAGCGGTTGACCGATGCGGTCGAAACGCATTTGGACGTCGACGCCATTATGGGTCTGCTTCGATCCACGTCGACGCGCGCCGAGGTCCTGCAGTGAAAACCCTGGTTCTCGGCGGCGTACGTTCCGGCAAAAGCCGATTCGCCGAAAACCTCGCCGCCCGCGGCGGCCAACCCGTGACCTACATCGCGACTGCGACAGCGGAAGACGACGAAATGCGCCGGCGTATCGAAGCGCATCGACATCAGCGCAACGCCGCCTGGCGCCTCGTCGAGGAACCGAAAGCCCTCGCCGCGACCTTAACCGCGCACGTCCGACCCGGCCAATGCGTGCTCGTCGACTGCCTTACCTTATGGCTAACCAATCTGCTCACTGCCACCGACCGGGACGCCCTCGAACGGGAGCGCGACAACTTATTTAAGTTGCTGCCGGACCTGGAAGGCGACATTATCTTCGTCAGCAATGAAACCGGTCTGGGGATCGCACCGCTTGGCGAGCTCACACGTCGTTTCGGCGATGAAGCCGGACGTATGCATCAAACATTGGCGCAGCTCTGCGATCATGTGCACTTCATGGTCGCCGGTCTACCGATGACGATTAAAGGACAACTATAAAATGACACAAACTTCGACGACGTCTTCCCCCGCTTCGACTCAAACCATCGATTGGTTGCAGATTCCGCCCGCGACACCGAGCGAAAGCGCGCGCCGCAAGGCCGAGGCGCGGCAACAAATTTTAACCAAACCCCCTGGTGCCTTGGGCCGACTCGAAACGCTGGCCGTTCGTTTGGCGGCGCTGCAAGACAAAGCGCAACCGGCGATAGATCGCGTGCACGTCGCGGTGTTCGCCGCCGATCATGGCGTCGCTGTGGAAGGCGTGTCTGCGTTTCCGCAGGCCGTCACCTGCGAAATGGTGCGCAACTTCGCGCGCGGCGGTGCTGCTATCTGCGTCATCACGCGTCAACTCGGCGCGACGCTGGAAGTTGTGAATCTCGGCACCGTGTCAGATCTGGAACCGCTCGAAGGCGTAAAAACTTATCGTCTCGGCGCTGGCACCGCGAATTTCACACGCGAACCGGCGATGACGGAACATCAACTGGCGTGCGCACTGCATGCCGGGCGTCACGCGGCGGAACGCGCGCAATTAATGGGCGCGCAACTTTTCATCGGCGGCGAAATGGGCATCGGCAACACCACGTCGGCGACCGCGCTGGAGTGCGCGTTGTTAGCCATGTCCCCGCGCGACGTCGCCGGTCCCGGCCCCGGACTCGACGCTGTCGGCATCACACGCAAAGTCGACGTGATTCGACGCGGACTCGAATTACACTGCAACCACATGACGTCGCCGATCGAAGTACTACGACGCGTCGGCGGTTTTGAAATCGCCGCGTTGGTCGGCGCCTATATCGCTTGTGCGCAAATGGGTTTACCGGCGTTGGTCGACGGTTTCATCGCTAGCGCCGCAGCGTTGACGGCGGCGAAATTGTGCGATGGTATCGAAAACTGGTTGTTGTTCTCGCACGCGTCGGCTGAACCGGGACATCGTCGTATCCTGTCCGCGCTCGGCGCGCATCCGCTGCTCGACTTAGGGATGCGCCTCGGCGAAGGCAGCGGCGCCGCGACCGCCGTACCCTTGCTGCGGTTAGCGTGCGCACTGCACAACGAAATGGCGACGTTCGCCGAAGCCGGCGTGTCGGAAAAAATTTCTTGAGATCATGCGTCGCCGCTCTTTTCGCATAGGACTCCTGCGCCACGGCGAAACCGAAGGCGGTGCGCGCTACCGCGGCGTCACCGACGATCCGCTCACCACCACCGGCTGGGAACAAATGTGGCGCGCGACCAGCATGGAAAATCGCTGGGACGGCATCGTCACCTCGCCACTGCGACGTTGCGCGCAGTTTGCCTACGCCTTCGCGCAGCAACATGCCCTGCACGTGCATGTCGACGAACGATTACGCGAATTAGATTTCGGCCGTTGGGAAGGCCGTACCGCTGTCGACATCTTGAAAACCGAACCCGAAGCGTTGTCGCTTTTTTGGCGTGACCCCTGGAACCATAGTCCGCCGGATGGCGAATCGCTGCCGGCGTTGCAAGCGCGTGTGCTGGCGGCATGGAACGATCTCGCCATGCAAGGTCGCTCGGTGCTCGTCATCGCGCACGGTGGTCCGTTGCGCGTGATTCTTTGCCACACACAAAGAAAATCGATGGAAGAATTTTTTGCCATCGACGTGCCATACGCTGTGCTACGACGTGTCGAAGTAACGATGCCGGAAGCCGCATTATCGGAATCGACGACGTGAAATCCATCGCACCATTCTTAGTCGCGTTGCAATTTCTGACACGCTTACCGGTAC
>JAHFQD010000145.1 GCA_023266455.1 Candidatus Muproteobacteria bacterium | reverse complement strand
TTATTCACCACGCGACCGACGTCGGTCGGAATAAACCGGCGTTTGTCGAGAATCACATACTCGCGACTTTCGAGCGTAGAGATAATGGAGGCATACGTCGACGGACGTCCGATGCCGTGCGCTTCCAACGCCTTGACCAAGCTCGCTTCCGAATAACGCGGCGGCGGCTCGGTGAAGTGTTGTTCTTTGCGCAGTAGCGTCAAATCGACGATCTGATCTTTTTCGAGCGGCGGCAAAGTTTGGCTTTCCTGCTCTTCCTGATTCGGTTCATCGGCATCTTCCTGATACACCGCCATGAAGCCCGGCTTGACGATGGTCGAACCGCTGGCGCGAAACGTATTACCCGTTCCTTCGCCGGCGGTCAGATCGACCGAAACCGTATCGAGCAAGGCCGGAATCATTTGGCACGCGACCGTGCGCTTCCAAATGAGTTCGTACAATTTAGCCTGTTCGGGTTTTAGATATTCCTTGACTGAATCCGGCGTACGCGCCGCCGCCGTCGGGCGGATTGCTTCGTGGGCTTCTTGCGCGTTCTTAGATTTGGTTTTGTACACCAACGGTTCGGGCGGCAAATTCTCTGCGCCGAAGCGTTGCGCAATCACTTCGCGAATTTCAAGCACCGCTTCGTTAGCGAGATTGACCGAGTCAGTACGCATGTAACTGATCAAACCGACGGTCTCGCCGCCGATGTCGATACCTTCGTACAACTGCTGCGCCGTACGCATGGTGCGTTGCGCGGAGAAACCGAGCTTGCGCGAAGCTTCCTGTTGCAGCGTCGAGGTCGTAAACGGCGGCGCTGGATTACGGCGACGTTGTTTCTTTTCAACCTGGGTAACTTGCAGCTTACCTTGGGCCGCGGCGTTAATAACGCCTTCGACTTCGGTAGCACGCTCGGTATTTTCAATTGAAAACTGCTCGAGTTTTTCCCCGCAAAAATACGTGAGTTTCGAGCCGAATTTTTTACCTTTGGTGTTACAGTCGGCTTCGATGGTCCAGTATTCGCGCGCCTTAAAACGCTCAATTTCCTCTTCGCGCTCGACGATCATACGCAACGCCGGACTTTGCACGCGTCCCGCGGATAAACCGCGACGTATTTTCTTCCATAACAACGGCGACAGATTGAAACCGACCAGATAGTCCAACGCTCGTCGCGCTTGCTGCGCGTTGACTAAATTTTCCGACAGCGCGCGCGGCTGCTGAATTGCTTGTTGGATCGCGGACTTGGTGATTTCGAAAAATTCCACGCGGTGCACCGGCTTGCCGTCGAGGAGATTGCGTTCTTTCAAAATTTCGTACAGATGCCAGGAAATCGCTTCGCCCTCGCGATCCGGATCGGTCGCGAGATAGAGCGCTTCCGCGTCTTTCACCGCTTTGGCGATGGCCTCGACGTGTTTTTTATTTTTCTCGATTAAGTCGTACTTCATCGCGAAGTCGTGATCCGTGTCGACCGCGCCTTGCTTAGGGATGAGATCGCGCACGTGGCCGTAAGAGGCCAGGCAGGTAAATCCCTTACCCAAATATTTAGTCATGGTCTTCGCCTTGGCGGGCGATTCGACGACGATCAGATTCTTTGCCATCGTGCAGTAATCTCGTGTAACGTGGTTGCGTTCTCTAAGTAATAGATTCTTTGCGTCATCGATAGGTGTTTGTCAAGCTAAATCCCATCGAGACACGCCATCATGGCATTCGTTGATAGCGTCCGCCCGGCATAGTGGAGATCAAACCTTCGAGTTCAAGCGTAGTCAAAATCGAAGAGATCGCATTCGGCGCCAAGCCGCTGCGCTCGACCAACGTGTCGAGTGTCGTCGGATCGTGACTTAAACAATCCAACAAACGTTTCGCTTCACGCGGCAATTTAATCGCTATCGACGGCTCGCTAACCATGTTGGTTTGTCGCACGAATTGCGCCAACGCACCGAGTTCTTCGACGACGTCTTCCGCCGTTTCCACCAGCTTCGCGCCTTGCCGGATAAGCGCGTGGCAACCACGCGATTGCGGCGCGTGAATCGAGCCGGGAATCGCGAACACTTCGCGTCCTTGTTCGAGTGCAAGACGCGCGGTGATCAATGAACCGCTATTGAGCGCCGCTTCGACGACCAAGGTTCCCAACGTCAAGCCGCTGATTAAACGATTCCGAATCGGAAAATGCTCCGGTCGCGGCGGCGTACCTAACGAGAACTCGGACACAAGCAGGCCGCGATCCGCGATGGTATGCGCGAGATCGCGGTGCTTCGCTGGGTAAACGCGATCTAATCCTGTGCCGCAAACCGCGATCGTCGCGCCGCCGATATCGAGCGCGCCTTGATGTGCGGCGCCATCGATACCCAGCGCCATGCCGCTGGTGACGGTCAAGCCAGCACGAGCGAGCGCACGTGCAAACGCGCGCGCATTTTCCAAACCGGCGGGCGTCGGGTTGCGCGAACCGACGATGGCGATCTGCGGACGCGCAAACAAGGTACGATTGCCGATGGCGTAGAACGCGACCGGCGGATCGGGTATTTCGCGTAACAAAGCGGGGTAATCAGCGTCGGCCCATGTGACGACGTGATGCGCCGGATTCTGTGCCAGCCAATTGCGGACGGTTTCACCGACGGCGGGATCCGCGCCTCGGCGGATGGCCGCAATAGCCTCGTGTTTATCGATCAGGATACTTCGAAGCGGCGCCTCGGACGCCGCGAAGATCGCCTCCACGGAACCGAAGGCTTCCAGCAACTCCACGCGCGTGCGCGCGCCTGCCTGGGGCAAACGCTGCAGCGCCAGCCATAGCGCTAGATCGGGGAAATCGGCATGCGCCGACATTAAAACTTTTTGGTCTCGTTCAGGGCGTAACAACCGCGTCGAGGATATGCACCGGTCGAGTGGAGCGTAGAACGATGGCGTAACTCAGTTTTTCATAAACGCGAAACACCATAATCAACGCGGATTCTTCATCCGGCAGCTTGTAGTCGTCGCGCGTGACCGGATCGCGATGCGTTCCCACGTGGCGCATAACGCGGAGCACGTGACCTTCTTCCATGCCTTCGCGTTTGCCGAGTGAAATAGCCACGATGCCGTGTGTGCCGATTTCCGCTTTCACGTTTTCCGAGTTCACGGCGCTGATGATGCGACCATGCACCTGCTTCGACGGCGCCGCCGGGTAATAGTAAGGTAAGGCGACTTTTGGCGACCACGGCAGCAGACGATCTTTCGGAACGATTTCTTGTTTAACGCTCGTCAGCACGAGTTTGGTCGGATCGCCGCTTTCAAGCCGCTTGGCGTCGCCAAGATAAATCGCTCCGTATCCGAGGATTTCGCCGGTGTCCGGATTCTTCATCGCCAGGCCTGGACGGAAAACCTGATAAAACTCGTCTTCGCCCTTCAATCCGCGCGCGTAAAATTCGCTTTGGTTGCCGAGCGCGATGCGATCGTCCAAACCGATCGTGACATACCCCGCGCTTTGCAGTTCTTTTTCGCCCACTACCAGCGGATAGGTCAAAAACGGTGCGATGGCGTTTGGCGGAATCGTTGGGATAGCGCCGCCGAGTGGTTCGATGCGCGCCGTTGGTTTGAGCTTGTCGGTGCCTAAGACTTCTGGCGGTGGCGTCTTGCCAGACGACGTCTGATCCGCTGCAACCGGTACCTTTTCGTTGCGTAGCAAGGTCAATTCGGGTTTACCGTCGACATAGCGGAAAACGATAACGTCACCTGGATAGATAAGATGCGGGTTTTTGATCTGGTCGTTGACCTTCCAGATCTTGGGCCAATGCCAGGGACTATTGAGGAAACGATTGGCGATATCCCACAGGGTATCGCCCTTTTGCACCGTGTAGCGTTCGGGATGATCCGGCTTTACCTGGACTTCGTCGGCGAAGACATGCCAAGAAAACAGCATGAGTATTGCCGGTATAATAAGTGCCGAAACTCTCATACTCCGCGGGGTGCGCTTAGGTTTTTCCATAGTGCGCCTCAGTTTAGTTCATGCCCTTCTGAAGCGCCAAGGCGCCGGAAGGCCCAAATTTTCTTATGATTCAGTATCATTTAAACTGAACGTTAAGGAGTTTAGCAAGAATTACTGTTAACGTATGGCTTTGCTCAATATTCTTCACTACCCCGATTCGCGATTACGCCACCGGGCCGAACCGGTAACGGCGGTGATCGATAGCATTCGCCGTTTGATCGACGACATGGCAGAAACCATGTACGCGGCGCCCGGCATTGGGCTGGCGGCAATTCAAGTAAACGAACCGAAACGGGTTGTGGTTATCGATATTTCAGAGTCTCGCGACCAATTGTTGGTATTGATCAATCCGGAAATCGTGGAAAAAGACGGCATGCAGGTATTCGAAGAAGGCTGTCTCTCGGTCCCCGGTATATACGATGAAGTCGAACGCGCTGCACATATTAAGGTGCGCGCGCTCGATCACCACGGTAAACCCTTCGAGTTAGAAGCATGCGACTTATTAGCCACCTGCATTCAGCATGAAATCGACCACTTAGATGGCAAAGTATTCGTCGATTATCTCTCGCGCCTAAAACAAAATCGGATCCGCAAAAAGTTAGAGAAGCAACAACGGCAGGCGATGTAACCTTGATGAATCTCGTCTTCGCCGGCACGCCGGAATTTGCCGTTCCCGCGCTCGAGGCACTCATTGGCGCCGGCCATCGCATTCTCGCGGTATATACCCAACCTGATCGTCCCGCCGGCCGCGGACGCAAGCTGGCCACAAGCGCCGTTAAAGAATGTGCGCTCAAACATAATCTTCCAATACACCAACCGGCCAAACTGCGTGAAGCGGAAGCGGCCTTACGCGCACTCGCACCGGAAGCGATGATCGTCATCGCCTATGGTCAACTCCTTCCGCCCGCGATCCTTTCGATTCCGAAATACGGTTGTATCAACGTGCACGCCTCGCTGTTGCCGCGTTGGCGCGGCGCGGCGCCGATCGCGCGCGCGATCGAAGCCGGCGACACCGTTACCGGCATTACCGTCATGCGTATGGATGCCGGTCTCGATACCGGGCCGATGCTGGCGACGCTGGAAACACCGATCCGTGACGACGATACCGCCGTCACGTTGCACGATCGGCTGTCATCGCTGGGCGCGCAAGCGTTGATTCCGACGTTGGAACAACTCGCGCACGGCGCACTCACTGCACGTGAACAGCCGCAAGCTGGCGCTTGCTACGCGCCGAAATTGAAAAAAGAAGAAGCGATTCTCGATTGGTCGCAACCGGCGCGTGTGCTGCATTGCAAGACCCGCGCGTTCAATCCTTACCCCGTCGCCGCGACGCAGTTTCGCGGCAAGACTGTTCGTTTATGGGACGTCGGCGCGATTGAACCCGGCGATCAATTCACACCGGGAACTATCGTCGGCGCCGACAAAAACGGCGTGCGGGTTCAAGCCGGTGGCGGCGTCATCGCATTCACACGCTTGCAAGCTGACGGCGGTAAAGCGCTCGCTGCACAAGAT
>JAHFQD010000144.1 GCA_023266455.1 Candidatus Muproteobacteria bacterium | reverse complement strand
AAAGTTCTTTTTCGAGCGAACCCGGCGTTGGCTTGCGACGATTGTGTTGTCGCTAGACCGGCGGTGAAAGGCGAAGAAGCACCACCGCGGGCGGCACCGCGCAAATTGACGGCGGAAAACGCGTTTCTCATGACCAGCATGATGCAAGACGTTATTCGCTACGGTACCGGCCAAGCGGCCATGTCGCTGAAACGCAAAGATCTCGCGGGTAAAACCGGGACCACCAATGAATATCGCGACGCCTGGTTTTCCGGCTACAACAGCGACGTCGTCGCCACGGCCTGGATCGGTTTCGACCAACCAGCGCCGCTCGGACACGGCGAAGCCGGCGGCAGCGTCGCGCTGCCGATCTGGATCGACTACATGCGCGACGTGTTGAAAGACATGCCCGAAAAATTACCGGTGCCGCCGGCGAACATCGTCAAGGCACTGGTCAATAGTGAGACCGGTCAACCAACGGACGGCTCCGATCCGCAAGCGATGGAAGAATATTTCGTTAAAGGCACCGAAACCGGCGCCGACACGCCCGCGGTCGCTGGCGATACGCCGCCCGGCGTCACGCCGCCTCCGACGACGACGCCGAGCCAAACGGAAAATGTCCGGGAAAAACTTTTCTAAATCTCGTTCGCAACGCGCGGGGCACGCACAGCAACACGCTTCGCATACCGCCGAACAAACACGCACGCGTTTGGCGTACGAGGCGGCGCGCATCATGGCCGAAGAAAGCGTACGCGATTACGCCACCGCCAAACGCAAAGCGGCGGAACGCCTGGCGATACCGCAAACGAAAAATTTACCAAGCAACGAAGAAATCGAATTAGAACTACGCCGCTACCTCGAACTCTTTCAAGGCAAACAGTTGTCGCAACGCGCGCATCATCTGCGTGGCGTCGCGCTTGAAGCGATGCGATGGCTAGAAGCTTTCGATCCGAAACTCGTGGGACCGGTGCTCGCGGGCACCGTCACGGAAGGCGCGGTCGTGGAATTGCATGTCGGCGCCGACTCGCCGGAGCAAATTCAACTTTGGTTCAGCGAGCAGTTCATCGACTTCGAACAATCCGAACGGCGCGTGCGCTTCGGCGGTGATCGTTACGAGATGCTACCGATGTTTCGATTCGTCGCGCACGATACTACGGTGGAGTTATGCGTATTCACGCGTCGTGCAATACGCGAAGTTCCGCTGAGTCCGGTCGACGGTAACCCAATGCGGCGCGCGAACTTGCGTGAAGTTGAATCAATAGTGAATAAAAACGAGGATCGACGCGATCGCGCCGAAACTTAATCCGAAAACGAACCGGGTCCGGTCGTTTTAGATTGCTCTAACGCTTTTTCCGCGGCGGTGATCAGTTCCTCCGCCTTATCTGCTTGTGTGCGATCGGCGATGCCGATACTCACGGTTACCGACGGCAGAATACTTTCATCGGCCATGACAACCACCGCTTCGGCGACCGCCGCGCATAGACGCGCCGCGGCGATGCGCGCGTTCGTGCTATTCGTATCGGGAAGAATAACGGCGAAAGTGCCGTTGGCGATGCGCGCCACGAGGTCTGTCGGCCGCACTTGATCTTGTAGCGTCTGCGCCACCGCGACGAGCGCGTTGTCACTAGCGCCGGCGCCGAAATCGGCGTTGTACTGCGACAAGTCGTCAATGTCGACCAACATCAGCGACATCGGACGCTCGCCCATGGAGCTGCGCATCAATTGTCGGCGCAACAACTCTTCGAACGCTTTCTTGTTGCGCAGACCGGTCAGATCGTCGACTTTAGTTTGGCGATGATATTGTTCGCGCAAACGCATGCCTTCGGAAATGAGCGCGTTGTTCGCACGCACGCGCTCCACCACCATAATCAACATGTTGTGCGCGATCACCGGCGCGAGATTGACCAACGCCCAAAACGTATCGTTGTCGATCGAGATCACGTTCGCCGCCGAATCGGCGACGACGTAAGCCGTCGCCGGCTTCTCGTCGATGAGAGAAATTTCACCGGCCGCTTCGCCGGTTTCGATTATTTGAATCGGATCGGTTTCCAACGACTCAAGGTGTACGCGCAAACGACCGCGCACCACCAAGAACAACCGCTGATTCACAATGCCAGGGACGATGAGAACTTCGTCCTTGCGTAAGGTGTAGACGGGACAAGCGCGGAGCAACCCCGCGATCGCGTCTAAATCCGCATCGGCGAACAGCCGCATCGCGGCCAATTCTTCACGGCCGATCGCGTTTTTTAGGGTAATGGTCAGTTGCGTATCCGATTTCATAGTTGCCATTGCTGTAGACACATCCGACGACATACATAGATAGAAGCAAAACTGGTGCCGGTTTCACCAACGGTCGCACGCTGCATCGCTTGACAGGCTGCTAAACTCGTCCAAAACGAGCTACTTGCTGAATGTCCCGCCTGCAAAATATCGCCAAATCGCGCCTTTTTACCCCGAAATTGCTGGGGATCGGCCTGACCTTGCTGGTATTACTCCTTTATATCGTCGGCAACCCCTTGCTCGACACGCTCGAACTCAAAACCTACGACATGCGGGTGTTAAACCTGGCATCGGCCCCGCCGGACGAGAAAATCGCTATCGCCGCCATCGACGAAAAGAGTTTGGCGGCACTGGGCCGCTGGCCGTGGAGCCGCGACACCGTAGCGCGTGTCGTCGAGCGGCTCGATGAGTTCGGCGCCCGCGTCATCGTCTTCGACGTGCTGTTCTCCGAATCCGAAGGTGCGGCGGACGAACGCTTGCGCCGCGCGATCGCGAAGAGCGGGCGCACGGTGTTGAGCATCGCGTTTCTGTTCGATGAAGACGAAACTAAACACGTCGACATGGAACGCGCGCGCACCGCATTCGCGACGATCGACAAACAAGAAGTGCCGATCGTGCGTCATCGCGGCGATCAACCGGTACGCACGGGTGAACCCAAAGGCGTCATCGTTAATCTGCCGCCGCTGCAAGCAGCCGCGAAGTACGCCGGCCACTTCAACATCGGTCCCGACCGCGATGGCACCTTGCGCTGGGCCACGCTGGTCGTGCCTTACCGCGATCGCTACTTTCCTTCCGGTGACGTGCAAGCGGCGCGCGCGTTGACCAACGATTCGGAGTTAACCCTGCACACCGACAGCGACGGCGTGAACGCGCTCGTCGTCGGCGGACAAACGATCGCGAGCGACAACCACGGCCGCGCACTGATTCGTTACTACGGTCCGGAGCGAAGTTTCACCACGTTTTCCATCGCCGACATGTTTGATCCGCGCTTCGACGCGCGCGTGCTCAAAGACCGCATCGTTTTGATCGGCGCCACCGCCAAGGGCATCGGCGACATCCGCGTCACGCCTTACAGTCCCGCGTTTCCGGGCGTCGAGGTACGCGCCACCATCATTCAGAATATTTTGCGCAACGATTTCATCCGCCATCCGGGTTGGATGGCGGGGCTGGAGATGGCCTTATTATTAATTCTCGGTATCGCTTTGAGCCTGATACTGCCACGCTTGAATCTGACCACGGCCAGCGCGCTCGTGGCAGCACTGGCGGCGGTTTATCTCATCGGCGGGTTTTATTTATTCACGTTGCAGCACCTTTGGTTGAATCTGATCTATCCGACGTTTCTACTGGTACTGCTATTCGTATCCACGACGTTAGTGCAGTACTTCCTCACCGATACCGAACGCCGCCGCATCAAATCCGCGTTTCAGCACTACGTGCCGGCGAAGTTAGTCGATGAAATTACGCAGAACATCGAATCGCTCAAGCTCGGCGGCGAAAAACGCGAGCTGACGGTCTTGTTCTCCGACGTACGCGGCTTCACCACGCTCGCCGAAACGTTGGAACCGGAAGAACTCGTGCGCTTGCTAAATATGTATCTCACGCGCATGACAGCGCAGGTGTTCCGCCACGACGGGTTGCTCGACAAGTACATGGGCGACGCCATCATGGCCGTCTACGGCGCGCCGATTCCGCGCCCCGATCACGCCGTCGCCGCTTGCCACACGGCGCTCGACATGGTGCGCGAACTACGCGCGTTGCAGCAGCAATGGCAAAACGAACAGCGACCGATGCTGGATATCGGCATCGGCATCAACACCGGGCCGATGATCGTGGGCAACATGGGATCGGAAGACCGCTTCGATTACACCGTGATCGGCGACGCCGTGAACCTCGGTTCGCGCATCGAGCATCTCAACAAGCGCTACGGCACGCACGTGATCATCTCGGAATTCACTTATAACCAGGTGCGGGACGCGTTCCAAGCGGTACGCGAAATCGACGTCGCTCGTGTCCGCGGACGCGAGGCGCCGGTGCGGGTTTACGAACTGATCCCCGACGACGAATACCCCAATCTCGATTGGCTTGAGGATTTCGCGCGTGCACGCGACTGTTTCCACCGCGGCGACGCCGCCAAAGCGCGGGGTTTATTCGACCAGCTGGTGAAGGCCGTCAACGACCCGGTCAGCCGCTACTATTTGGAACGGATTCAAGCACGCGGATAAACGTAATAAGATACGCGCCCATTCGCACTTCAAAGCACCGCTGTTGAAACACCAACTCGCAAACCTACTGTTACAGGCCGTCGGCACGCTCAAGACCCAGGGACAACTTCCCGTGGAGGCCGAGCCGCAATTCGACGTTGAACGCACCAAGACCAAAGAACACGGCGACTACGCCAGCAACATCGCGTTAGTCCTGGCGAAGTCGGCGCGCGCCAAGCCACGCGACGTAGCGACGAAAATCGTAGCCGCGCTACCGACCTCGAACGACGTCGCCAAAGTAGAAATCGCCGGACCGGGTTTTATTAACTTTTTTCTGACAACGCGCGCGTTAACCGACATCGTGCCGACGATCTTGTCCGCCGGCGAAAACTTCGGTCGCAGCGACACCGGCCGGCGCGAAAAAATTCAGATCGAATTCGTTTCCGCCAATCCCACTGGACCGCTGCATGTCGGCCACGGTCGGCAAGCGGCGCTGGGCGACACGCTCGCGTCGCTGCTGGAAGCACGCGGTTATGCGGTCACGCGCGAGTTCTATTACAACGACGCCGGCGTGCAGATCCAAACTCTCGCGCTCTCGGTGCAGGCGCGCGCGCATGGTTTGCAGCCCGGCACCCCCGGCTGGCCGGAAGCGGCGTACAACGGCGAATACATCCAAGACATCGCCAACGATTTCTTGGCGAAGAAAACCATGCGCGCCACCGACGGCGCACCGGTGACTGCCAGCGGCGACGTGAACGACTTAGAGTCCATCCGCAAATTCGCGGTGGCGTATTTGCGCAACGAACAAGATATCGATTTACAAAAGTTCGGCGTGAAGTTCGATATTTATTATTTGGAATCGAGCCTGTACACCGAAGGCAAGGTCGACGCCACGGTGAAAGCGCTCGCCAACAGCGGCAAGGCTTACGACAAAGACGGCGCGCTGTGGCTACGCACCACCGACTACGGCGACGACAAAGACCGCGTCAT
>JAHFQD010000143.1 GCA_023266455.1 Candidatus Muproteobacteria bacterium | reverse complement strand
TGGTTTTCTTTGATCAAAATCCCGTCGTATAACCCCATTCGATGATTACGCGCGCCGCCACAGCCTACGGCGTATTTTTGCTCGCGCCGCAAGCCGGGCAAGGTTTTGCGCGTATCTAAAATCGTGGCGTCGGTTCCGTGTACAGCGTCGACGAAGCGCCGCGCGACCGTGGCGGTGCCGGCGAAGGTTTGCAGAAAATTCAATGCGGTACGCTCGGCGGTCAGGATGGCGCGCGCCGGACCTTCGATCCGGCAAAGCACATCATTCGCACGCAACGCATCGCCATCTTCGAACGCCCACGCTACCGCGACTTTCGCATTGATCTGGCGAAATACTTCGTCGAACCAGGCGCGGCCGCAGAGCACGGCCACTTCCCGGGTTAACACGTGCGCGCGCGCCGGGTTTACCTCGGGGATCAACGCGGCAGTGAGATCGCCGTTGCCGAGATCCTCGGCGATAGCGCGACGCACCGATTCGGCCACATGCTCAGGGGATATGTTTTTCATCGAAGTTCTCCCTCAACGAGACAGCACGGCATTGTAAACAGCGAGATAGCGCTGACCCATGCGCAAGGCAGAATGTTCGCGAACGACGCGCTCGTGCGCGACGTCGCCCATATGCCGCGCGGTAGAAGGCTCGACGATGAGTTGGCATAACGCGGTGCGCAACGCGTCCGTATCGCGCGGCGGCACGACCAAACCCGACACGCCGTGCTCGACGATACGCGCAACGTCGCCGACGTCGGTGCCGATAACTGGCACGCCGCAGGCCATGGCTTCCAGTACTACCATCGGAAAGGCTTCGCATTCCGACGGCAACACGAAAATATCGAACGCGGAATACAGCGCCGGCGTGTCGTTACGCGTACCGAGAAAGTGCACGCGTTCGGTTAAATTCGCATCCAACGCTTGCCGCTCCAACACAGCGCGGTGTTCGCCGTCTCCCACCACCACGAAATGCGTATTCGACCGCATGGCGTCGGGGAGCGATGCCATGGCCTGCAGCAGATAGGAAACACCTTTTTGCGCCGAAAGGCGCCCGACGAAACCAACGACTGTGCTTTGTTCCGGCAACCCGAGCGCGCGTTTCGCGAGATGGGCTACCGCGGTGCGACGGTAGCTATCCATATCAACACCGTTGCCGACGTAATACACACGCCCCGGCGGCGCGTAACGCCGCAGTTCGTCGACCACTGGGTGCGATACACCTACTGCCGCGTCGCAATAGCGCGCCAGACGTTTATCGAGCGCGGCGTAAAATTTAAGCGCCAGCGTGTCGCCGAGCCAGTTGTGATACGTCGAGATCAAACGCGCGCCGCTACCGCGCCGCGCTAGCAATCCGTAAAACGTGGTTTTGTATTTATGGCTATGCACGACATCGATATGACGTTCCGCGACGTAACGCCGTAATGCTTTGATCGTTGAGCGATCGAACTGCCCACGACAGGGGAAGACGACACTTTCGCGCAGATAAGGCGCGGCGACTTCTAAGATGCGACGATCGCCACGGCCATTGTTGTCGAAGACGCCGACGTCGACGATGACGCCAAGACCGTGCAGTTGACGCACTAACTCCGCCGTCATACTTTCGGAGCCGTGATAACCGCTACTGCTGAGTAATTGAAGGACGCGCACGAAATCAGGTGGCCGTGGCGGGCGGAACCGGCGCCGGCGTTTCTGGTGTCGGCTCGCGCGCGATTCTGACAGCGCGATCCACGAGACCCCAGAAGACCCAGAAATAACTACCGAGCATGAAATAAGACCAGCGATCGCCGAACACGTTGGTCACCGCGATCGCGAACACGCAACCGATAAAGCCGAGTCCCAACCCTTGATGAAATTGCGACACACCAGAGCGAAACAAACTCCAACCACTGAGTAACGCGCGCAACATGACGAGCGTGAATATGACGAGGCCGATAACGCCTTGCTCGGCGGCGGTCTTCATATAGAAATTGTGCGTGTCGGTCAGTTCGCCGCGCGGCACGGTGAAACCGAAACTATTGAACCCGACGCCGAAAACCATGTTCTCCGAGAATGCCGTTTTCGCATGTTCCCAAAGCACCAACCGATGCGCGGCCGATTCTTCGATTTGACCGCTTTCGGTTTCGCTCATGGTGATGCGTTCAACCACCGTGGGCGGGAGAACTTCTTGCCAGGTTAATCCCAATGCAATCAAACCGACAAGCAGCAAACGTTTTTTCAGCACGCCGTAAACAAGCATAACCATCAACGCGGCGATATACGCACCGCGCGAGTAAGCGAAAAACAACGGATAGATCGACGCGACCACGGCGCCGAGATAAAGCCATTTCCGGTATTTGTGTTTGTCCACCAGAAACAAACCGAATAACAAACCAGAGTAATGCGCGATGAACGCAGCGAAATGATTCGCGCCCAAACCCACGATCCAAAACGGTCCGGCGGCGCGTTTGTCGTACGAGAACGAAGAACCTTCAGTAAACCCGCGCACTTCGCGCACCATGATCAGCAAAATTACCGTGGCCATGATGACGACGAGCGTTTTTTGTTGGTTTTCATCGCGCCCGATGGCGTACGCTACCCAATAGAGATAAATCATTTCGATGTAATTCTTCCAATCCGACAACAACGGATTCGCGGTGGTGAACGGAATCGGCAGATTGAAGTGAATAGTTGCGTTCCACAGCGCCAGATAGTTGATGATAATAAAAACAATGAGTACCACGGTGGTGGCGTTGAACTCGAAGCCCTGCTTATTGATAAAAATACCGAGCGTGACGGCGAGTACCAACAAATCCAACGTCGATGTGCCGAGCGGGAAGGGATGCAGCAGATACCACACGACCGGCAGCGGCGTCAGAATCAACAGCAGGTATAGCGCCCATTCCGCACGCCGGACGATGGCGGCGAAAATCGTCACCCATAGGCCGATATAAAGCGACGGGGCCAGAATACCGTGCAAAATATCTTTTAGAGCGGCGAGCATGTGTTTATTCGAGGAAAAGCCGGAAGCGCCAAGCCCCTTTTCGGGGTTTTTACGGCCAGGATGTGTTTGTTGACTGGCAAGTTTATACTCTGTGTCTAATACAAAATAGGGTGGGCCATTGATCGGCCGGATCGCCCGATCCCGTCCGATTTCCTAAGACTAAGAATAGTGGGTGAAACTTGTTAGGGCTTATACGAAATTTTGTTCGCCAAGCGCAAACATCTCTCGAAAAACGAAAATATACGCCGTACACCATTGCCGAATACCTGCGAAAGCAAGGGGCTCAAATAGGCGAAGGTTGCTTCATTGTTCCTAAATTTCTCGGAACGGAACCGTATTTGGTGAAAATCGGCAATCACGTCGGTATCGCGGAAGGCGTGATGTTCATCACGCACGACGGCGGACCCTGGCTGTTTCGTCACGAAGTACCGGATATGCAGGTCTTCGGACCGATCGTCATCGAGGACAATTGCCTGATCGGGCAAAACGCGGTGCTATTCCCGAATATCCGCATCGGCACGAATTCCATCGTCGGCGCTGGGTCGGTGGTTATCAACGACGTGCCACCGAATACGATCGTCATGGGCGTGCCAGCGCGTCCTTGGGGGTCGGTCGATAAATACAAAGAAAAATGCCTCGAGCGCTGGAACGCACAACGTCCGCCAGACGTAGTGTTGGAACCGGGCGAGACCTGGTGGAACAGCAGGCACTTTCAAGACAATCGTAAGAGACTGCGACGTCATTTGACTGAATTGTTTCGTGAACAACTGCGTTAAACGAAGTACGGGGTCGTCATGAATAAAATCATCTCGATACTAACGGTCTGGGCCGCATGTGTGTCGCTGGCGCTCGCAGCACCGAGCGCAGCGGAATCCACTGGCAAACCGAAACGGCTGGTGTTGATCGGCGCGTCTATCGGTCAAGCCTGGGATTTGCCCGGTTTGCCGACGCGCGTAAAACTTTCCGGTTACGAGATGGAAGCGCTACAAGCTTGGCAGTATGACAAATCCGAACTGCTCGATGAAACGCTGATGCGACCGACGCGCAAATTCCGTTTTTCACCGGGTTACGTGAAAGGATTATTTTCATCTGCGCCGCGACCAGCGGACGTCGTCGTTCTTAAAGAATGCTCTTCCTATTTTCCCGGTGAGCTCCCGATCGAGCGCAAGAAACAATTAATGCAAAGCTGGATAACGGAAGTGAAAGCAAAGAAGATTAAAGTCATGTTGGCCACAGCGGTGCCAGTGACCAAAGCGCGTTCGACGCAAGACCCGGATAAGCAGGCGAGCGTGCTCGCGTTCAACGATTGGATTCGCGATTACGCGCGCCAGAACAATATCGTGTTGATCGATCTCGAAGCGGCGCTGCGCACCGATGAACGCGAACGTTATTTGCGCGACGAATTCACCAACGGCGACGGTTCGCATATCAATCGCAAAGCCTATGACGTTTTGGACAATGTCATGGTAGAAGCGCTGTGCCGAATCGACGCTGGCGTGAACTGCGGCCCGATTCACGCCGCAACCCGATAACGACGTCAATTCATTCTCATGATGCACTGGAAACAACTTATCTACGCCGGACTCACTAGCGCCGTCATGATGCCGATTCTGCGCGCGTGCTTGACGAAAATGCACGTCGCCGTATTGATGTATCACGAACTCGGACGCGACGACGCCGATATCGAAGCGTGGACGGTGGTGCGCGAAAGCGATTTTCTACGTCAAGTCGAATATCTCGACCGCCATTACGACGTCGTCTCGCTCGATCAAGCGCTGATGCGCATGCAATCGGGTCAACCTAGCTCGCGGCCGATGGCGGTATTGACCTTCGACGACGGTGATCGCGGAAACGCCGACGTGTTATTGCCGATCGTGGAACGACTCAAAATGCCGGTGGCGGTTTATGTGGCGACACAACAAGTCACCGACGGGACGCCTTACTGGTTCGATCGCGTGGTCAACGTTCTGCAGACCGATGGCGTGATTAACGTCGATCTACAGGCGCATGGGTTGAAACAGTATGTGATCAACCAATCGCGCGGCGCTAAAAACTGGGTGGCGATTCAACGCTTGTTACAAGATTTAAAAACGCTGGCGCCGGAAACGCGCGAACGCGCCGTGCGCGCAATGGTCGAAAAACTTCAAGGCACCGCGCACCGCGCCGACTGTCATATCGAACCTGCCGGGATCGAAGACATACAAGCACTAGCGGCGTGCGAGCTTGTCACGATCGGCTCGCATTCGCACTGCCACAACATCCTGACGCAGCTCGCGCCGATCGAGGTCGAACGTAGTTTGCGTATGTCCAAAACGTTGCTGGAGAAGTGGATTAAGAAACCAGTGGATCACTTCGCCTATCCCAACGGCAGTTATAACAAAGCGGTGCTGGACGTCGTGCATCGCGTGGGATTCCGTTCGGCGGTAACTACCGAGCAACGTTTATATCAACGCCCCGATCCGATCTGCGAAATTCCGCGTATCGCCGTGGGCCGATACGACTCGTTGGACCAATTCAAACTCAACTTACTCGGCGGC
>JAHFQD010000142.1 GCA_023266455.1 Candidatus Muproteobacteria bacterium | reverse complement strand
TCGACGCGAAACCATCGATGGCTTGCTGCGTGAACATGGTTTCAAAGCGAAAGCGGCAGTTGGTTGGAACGATTTTTTGCAAGGCAATGCGCAACTCTCGCTCACCGTCGGCAATTTGGAAAAGGGCTTATCGCTGATCGACCCGTCGATCGCGGTGATCACCGAGCCGCAGCTCTACGGCGAACGCGCGGCGCAGCGGCGACGTCGCATCGCCGCGAGTCGCGATCCGGAAACGATCTTACGCAGTCTCGGCGAATTAAAAGTCGGCGACCCGGTCGTGCATGAGGATTACGGTGTCGGCCGTTATCTCGGCCTGCAAACCATCGACGTCGGCGAAGGCCCGACCGAATTTCTAATGCTCGAATATGCCGGCGGCGACAAACTCTACGCGCCGGTGTTGTCGCTGCATCTCATCAGTCGCTACACCGGCACTGATCCGGAACACGCGCCGTTGCACAAACTCGGCAACGACAGTTGGGAAAAAGCCAAACAACGGGCGCGCGAGAAAGCGCACGACGCGGCGGCGGAACTGCTGGAAATCTACGCCTTGCGCGCCGCACGCCAAGGACGCGCGTTTCCCAAACACGACGAACAATATCAAGCGTTCGCCGACGCGTTTCCGTTCGAAGAAACGCCGGATCAAGCGCGCGCCATCGACGATGTCATCCGCGACATGGAAACCGAAAAACCGATGGACCGGCTCGTATGCGGCGACGTCGGCTTCGGCAAAACCGAAGTGGCGATGCGCGCGGCATTCATGGCAGCACACAACGGCACGCAGGTCGCGGTACTCGTCCCGACTACGCTGCTGGCGAGCCAGCATTATCAAAATTTTTGCGACCGCTTCGCTGGTCTGCCGTTCCGCGTTGAACTGTTGTCGCGTTTCCGCACCAACGCCGAGCAACAAAAAGCGCTGGTCGATCTGCAAGAAGGCCGCATCGACATCATCATCGCCACACATCGCCTGTTGCAAGATGACGTGCGTTTCAAAAATCTTGGCTTGGTGATTTTGGATGAAGAACATCGTTTCGGCGTGCGCCAGAAAGAACGGCTGAAAAAACTGCGCGCGGAAGTGGATATTCTGACGCTGACGGCGACGCCGATTCCACGCACGCTCAACCTCGCGCTCGCCGGCCTGCGCGAAATTTCGCTCATTACCCAAGCGCCGGAAGGCCGCGTCGCGGTGAAAACCTTCATCACGCCGGGAGACAAAAGCATCATCCGCGAGGCCTGTTTGCGTGAAATTCGGCGTGGCGGCCAAGTTTATTATTTACACAACGAAGTGCGCACCATCGAACGCGTAGCGCGCGAGCTGCAAGAACTCTTGCCCGAAGCGGAAATCCGCGCGGCGCACGGTCAAATGCCGGAGCGCGAACTCGAACGCATCATGCTCGATTTCTATCACCAGCGATTTAACGTGTTGTTGTGTTCGACGATTATCGAATCGGGCATCGACGTGCCGAGCGCCAATACCATCGTCATCGAACGCGCGGACAAATTCGGCTTAGCGCAGTTGCATCAACTGCGCGGGCGCGTCGGACGTTCGCACCACCGAGCCTATTGTTATCTGCTGGTGCCGGAAGGCAACGCCATGACCACCGACGCGCGCAAGCGACTCGAAGCGATCGCCTCGCTCGAAGAACTCGGCGCGGGGTTCATGTTGGCCTCGCACGATCTGGAAATTCGCGGCGCTGGCGAACTGCTGGGCGAATCGCAAAGTGGATTGATCGACGAGGTCGGCTTCACGTTGTACTCGGAGTTGCTCGAGCGCGCCGTGCGCACATTGAAAGCCGGTGGCACGCTGAATTCCGAAATCGACACGCCGAACGATTGCGAAATCGACGTACACGCACCCGCGTTATTGCCGGAAGATTATTTGCCGGATGTGCATCTGCGCCTGGTGCTGTACAAACGCATCGCCGGCGCCAAAACCGCGGAAGAACTGACGGCGTTAAAAGAAGAAGTGATCGACCGCTTCGGGCGCTTACCGGAAGCGGCCGAGCGCTTGTTCCAAGTCGCGGGCATCAAGTTGCTGACGAAGCCGCTCGGTATGCGCAAAATCGACGCCGGCCCGAAAGGCGCGCGCGTCGAATTCGCCGCGAAACCGAACGTCGATCCGAGCAAGATCATCGCGTTACTGCAATCGGCGCCGCGGCGTTATCGACTCGATGGTCCGAATCGGCTGCGCATCGTCGAAGACATGCCCGAGGTCGAAAACCGTTTGCACGCATTACGCGCCTTGCTCGAAAAGCTCGGCGCGGCGTCGACGGCATCGTGAAGCGCTAACGTTTCCTCAAACAGCACAGCGTCGGCGAAATAGTCCGACGAGTCGGATTACAAATCGGGAAACAGCGCGTCTTCGAATCCTAATAAACGAATATCTTGCAAACGCATCGGGTACAGAATCCCATCGAGATGGTCGCATTCGTGTTGCACAACGCGCGCATGGAAACCGGAGACGGTACGATCGATCGGCGCGCCGAGGGGATCGAAACCGGTATAACGCAGTTCCTGATAACGGCTCACTAAACCGCGCATCCCTGGAACGCTGAGGCAACCTTCCCAGCCGTTGTCCTTCTCGTCGCTTAGCGGTTCGAGCACGGGATTGATCAAAATCGTCTGCGGCACCGGTTCGGCGTTCGGGTAGCGCGGATTGGCTTGAACCTCGAAAATCACCACGCGCTGCGATACGCCAATTTGCGGCGCCGCCAACCCAGCGCCATTGAGCGCAGCCATGGTGTCGAACATATCGACGATCAATTCGCGCAGTTCCGGCGTATCGAAAGCCAGAACCGGCTCGGCCTTGCGATACAGCAGTGGATCGCCCATTTTCAATACGCGCTGAACGGTCATACCGATATCTCGAATTTCGTGGTCAAGTCGGACATACTATCGAAAATCTGTGGTCGAGGAAAAACGTGAAACGAATTCTGGCTTTAGCCGCTGGTCTTTTCGCTGCCGCCGCGCAAGGCGCGCCGCCGGTTACCGTTTACGAAGTAGAAGTGATTGTATTCGAGAATCATCTCACCTCTCTGGAAGGTGGTGAGCTTTGGACGCGGACCGCGCCACGCCCCGCGCCGATGTTCGATCTCGCCGAAGCCGTCAATCCAACCGACACCGCGCCGTTGGACTCCCCGCTCAGCACGGCTGTATCGTCATTGCAACGTGAAGGCAGCTATCGCGTTCTCTTACATCAGCGCTGGCGCCAGTCCGCCGAAGAAAAATCGGCGAGCAAACCGGTGCGACTCCAAACGACGGATAACCAATTGGACGGCGGCTTGCGATTCTATATGAGTCGCTTTTTGCACGTAGACGTCGACCTGACGTTAAAAGAAAAAGACGCGAATGATCGCGGTTATCGGCTCGTCGAGCATCGCCGAATAAAAACGCAGGAGTTGAATTACTTCGACCATCCGAAGTTGGGCGTGTTGGTAAAAATAACGCCCGTCGGAAAAAACGACGCCGCCAGACCGACGGTGAAACCCCGTCGTTCGTAGTTAGACCGTCACCGCCGACGACGCCGTTTGCGCGATACGCGGAATCGCGTGTTCGAGCAACGTACGCACCTTGGTCATGCCGGATTGCAGATACTGTTCGATGTCCTTCAATTCGATCGTGCCCTGAACTTTGCCGGCAGCGGGATTAACCACCACCGAGATCGACGCGTAATACAGCTCGAGCTCGCGCGCCAAACTTGCTTCGGGCATGCCGGTCATGCCGACGATGTCGCAGCCGTCGCGTTCCAAACGCAGAATCTCCGCGGCCGATTCGAAACGCGGACCTTGCGTCGCCGCATAGGTGCCGCGCGCGCGCACCGCGAGTCCGGCCGAACTGGCGCCGGCGATCAACGCCTTGCGCAGCAGTTCGCTGTACGGCTCAGTGAAATCGACGTGCGTGACTTGCTTATGTTCGCTGCCGAAGAACGTATGCGCTCGTCCCCAGGTGTAATCGACGATCTGATCCGGAATCACGAGCGAACCCGGTTCGAGATAATCCGGCGTGATGCCGCCAACGGCGTTGACCGCGATAACCTTCGACACGCCGGTCTGACGGATCGCCCATAAATTAGCGCGATAATTCACGTCGTGCGGTGGGATCGTATGCCCCGCGCCGTGACGCGGCAGAAACACCACCTGCTGTCCCGCGAGTTCGCCGTGCACCATTGGCGCTGACGGCTCGCCGTAGGGCGTGCGTACAACTTCGCGCCGTGTGATGCGTAGGTTTTTGAGATTGGTTAGACCACTACCGCCGATGATGGCAACGGTTATCACGTTGATTCAGCCTCCGCGTAAATGCCTGGGGCGTTGCGTAAGTAACTTTTGTAATCCATGCCGTAACCGAAAACGTAACGGTCTGGCACATCGAGACCCATGAAGTCGACTTTAACGTCGTGCGTGCGCCGGCGGTGCTTGACGACCAGCGCGGCTTTCAGCACGTCGCGCGCGCCTTCACCGCGGTAACGTTCTTCGATGCCGGCGAGCGTCGCACCTTCGTCAAGAATGTCGTCAATCAGCAAGACCGTACGCCCGCGCGGATCGATATGCGGGCCGGAAATCCATTGCAGCTGGCCGCCGGTCAACTCCGTGCCATAACGCGTGGCATGAACGTAATCGATCTGAAACGGGAACTGCAGGCGCGGCAGCAATTTACCGAACGGCACCACGCCGCCAGTCATGATGCACACCAGCAACGGATCGCGATCGCCGATCGCTTGTGTGATCTGCGTCGCCATTTTATCCAGCGCTTTTTCCACGACGTCGGCGGGATGAAGGCAATCCGCGCGATGAAACACTTCCCATGCCCGCGAGGCGTCGATGGTCATCGCTTAAACCTCGAGTGCTTGGAGGTAACTGCGGAATTTATGTTTGAGTTCGGGATGCGACAACGCGTATTCCACCGTCGCTTGAAGATAACCGAGTTTGCTACCGCAATCGAAGCGCTTGCCTTGGAATTCATACGCCAACACTTGTTCTTCCTTGAGCAACGCAGCGATGCCATCGGTGAGCTGAATCTCGCCACCGGCGCCCGGTTTGATTTGCGACAGCAAGGTGAACAAACGTGGCGTGAGAATGTAGCGTCCGACCACTGCGAGCGTCGACGGCGCGTCGTCGGGCTTCGGCTTTTCGACGATGCCGTCCATCTTATGCAAGCCTTTGGCGATCGGCGTGCCATGCACGATACCGTAGCTGCTGGTTTCTTCGCGCGGCACGTTCTGCACGCCGATGATCGAGCAGCGGTGTTTTTCATATAAATCGGTCATCTGTTTCAGCACGCCGGGCGAGCCGTCGATAAGATCGTCCGCCAAAATCACCGCGAACGGATCTTCACCGACGATTTGACGCGCGCACAGCACCGCGTGACCCAAGCCGAGCGCTTCGGGTTGCCGGATGTAGACGCAAGACGCGTTCTCTGGGAGCACGCTGGTGACGATGTTGAGCAGATCTCTCTTGCCCTTGTACTGCAACTCGGTTTCGAGTTCATAGGCTTTGTCGAAATGATCTTCGATGGAGCGTTTGTTG
>JAHFQD010000141.1 GCA_023266455.1 Candidatus Muproteobacteria bacterium | reverse complement strand
TTTCCGATCCGCCAGCAATAATGCGATGCGCATGCCCAAGCTCTCTTCCAGAAAACGCGCCGCAATATCGGCGGTTTGTTCGCGCGTGACGGCGCCCGATAACTTTCGCGCCATCTCATACAACGCGCGCGTGCGCTGCTCGCGGTTCGACGCCAGCACGGCGACTCGCCGCAACTGCGCCGTGAGTTGACCGATGATGAGCGCGACACTCAGCATGACGGCAAAGGTCACAAGATACTGGGCATCGCTAACGGAGAATGAGAAATGCGGGGGGACGAAAAAGAAATCGAATAACGCCACGCTCAGGAAAGCGGCCATGACCGCCGGGCCTCGGCCACAGCCCCAAGCGACCAGCCCCACCCCCAGCAAGAACAACATGACGATGTTAGTGAGCTCGAACCATCCGCGTATCGAAAACGCCAGCAGCGTTACCGCCGCACAGACGATTAACGCCAATGCGTATCGACGGACAGAGCTGGTGTTAATTATTCGAGCCATCCTACGTTTTCCGATGATTTCGGATAAGTCTAGGCCCGGGCGAATAAAAAAGATGTAAAGAGAAGGGCACGAACTTCTAAGCCCTATTAAAACGGCGCCGTGGCTCTCGGCGCCGGATTGGGATTATTTCAATTTCTATCAGAGCCTATTTCCGGTTCAGATATTCTTCTTCATTCTATTTATCCGCCGGTTGATACTTTTTGGTTTTGATCACGCCTTCTGTACGCATGGCTTCAACAGCTTGGCTGAGCGCTTTGATGGTCGTTTCAGGAACCTTGGGACTGCAGGCGAGAAAGTGATCTACGCTCCTAAACAACAATACCGGCTTAATATCTTTCACGCCGGCTTGCGCTGCCATTTCCGGTCCGCGTTCGAGCGAAGAGACCCACAGATCGATATGACCTGCTTTTAATTTATGAAGATTCTGTTTGTAGTCCGGAACAACTTCTACCTTCAGGCCTTTCGATTGCACGAATTTTGTTGGTCCATCTTCAATCATTCCACCGATTTTGTATTGCTTGGCATCGTCGAGAACATTAAGTTTCCCCTGGAAACTATTCATCGCGAAAAGTGAAAAATTCGCTCTCGATAACGGCCCCACCCATTGGAATAGCGGTTCACGCTCGGGCAAGCGAACCGTGGCAAAAATACAGGTATCTGGATCGGTCTGCGCCATGCTGAGCGCACGCGCCCAAGGTAATACGTCAATGCTGTAAGGAACGTTGGCGCGCTTGAGTGCTTCTTTCACTAACTGGGTAGTGATCCCCGTAAATTCTTTGGTCTTTGGATCAGTGTAGTTAAATGGCGGATTTTCTTCGGTGACTAGCTTCAACGCATGGGCAGGGAAAGTGAATATAGAAATAACGAGTAGGCACAGCGCTCTAGCTAGCATTGCTAACATCCTCCATGAATCGGTTATCAATCCATACAATAAGGAAGTTAATAGCTTAGCTGGTTGTTGGTAATATGATTCGAAAAATGCTTCCCCTGTGTTCCTCGCTATCGAGCTCTATGCGACCACCGTTGGCCTCCGCCGCCCAACGCCCGATAGCAAGGCCCAGCCCCACGCCGCCCGTATCTCTGGATCGTCCTGAATCGACGCGATAAAAGCGCTCGAATATCCTTTCGCGGTCTGACACTGGAATGCCCAGTCCCGTATCTTCTATTTCTATCGCGACTTCATTCGCAGCAACGCTTCGTATTCTTAATTGGATCGTTCCCTTATTGGGCGTGTATTTAATCGCGTTGTGGAGCAGATTAATAACCGCTTGTTGTAGGACGGCGGGATCGCATTGAATACTAAAAAACGCACCGCATTTGAATTGTAAGTTCTGCTCTTTTTCTTCCGCCAAGACTCGAAGCTTCTCGACGACGCTCACAACAAGTGCGTTTAAATCCACCGTTTCACGCTTCGATGTGAATCGTCCCGTTTCGGCGCGGGTGAGCATAAGAAGGTTTTCTATCAACCGCGTCAGTCTGTCAGTTTCCTCTAACATGCTACCGATTACATCCCGATACGCCGCGCGATCCAGCGGTTGTTGCAACGCCACTTCACCGACGCTGCGCATCGCGGTGAGCGGTGTGCGTAGTTCATGCGAGACGTCCGCCGTGAAACGCCGTAATTGTTCAAATGCGCCGTGCAGACGCGCGAGCATTTCATTAAAAACACTCGCCAGACGTCCGAATTCATCGCGTGGATTGTCGACCGGGAGACTCTCAACCAGAGATTCCGCTGTGATCTTTTGCATCTTTTCCGCCATCGCGCCAACGGGTATCAACACACGTCGAGCTAAGAAATAACCTCCCACGACAGCAAGCGCTATCGTGCACGGAATACCGGCAATTAATATAATGGTCAAGGTGCGTAGCGTGTCTTGAACCGCCCGTTCTTCTAAGGCCACCGTAATACGATAAGTTGGAGCAAATACCGTTTGAAATCGGTAGCGTTGACGATCTGCCGACACTAAAGATCTCGGCGTCTGGGTATCCGCCTCCGATAACGTCGGCGTAATTCCTGCACGTGGCCATGCTTGTGTTCGGTACAGAATACCGCCACGCTCA
Organism: Candidatus Muproteobacteria bacterium; assembly: GCA_023266455.1. Taxonomy (GTDB): domain Bacteria; phylum Pseudomonadota; class Gammaproteobacteria; order Acidiferrobacterales; family Sulfurifustaceae; genus JAHFQD01. Next base: position 3,010 of record JAHFQD010000141.1, on the reverse strand, counting down.
GTAACTTGAAAAAGTGAAATGCCAAGTTGCTGTTCGACGTCTTGCAATTCACCCGGTTCCCGACGGTAGATTTGTTGAACCGTAGCTAATTCACGATTTAATCGTTGATCTAACTCGTCGTACAAGTTTGCACGCACGAATAGAAAAATCGCCGCTGAAAACGCGCACACGATGAGTGCAAGGACGCCCGCGTGCCACAACGCCAAACGTGCTCGAACACTGAATGAAACACGTTTCACCCGCGCTCCTCGCCCAACACAAAACCGACGCCGCGAATCGTGTGCAGTAGTTTTTGTTTAAACGGTTCGTCAATTTTACGTCGCAGCCGTGCAATCATTACATCGATGACGTTATCGAGCGGCGTAGCGCGCGCGCTTACTTGCCATACATCGCGTGCCAGCATTTCTCTTGATACGACACGGCCGCTGTGGCGCAACAAATATTCGAGAACCTCAAACTCCTTGGCGGTGAGCTCGAGTTTTTTTTCGGCACGAGTAACTTTGCGAGTAAGCAGATCCATCTCGAGATCGTTTCGCGAGAGTTTTAAGACTGCATCCGTTTGCCGGCGACGAAGCAGCGCGCGAATACGCGCCAGTAATTCCGAGAACGCGAAAGGTTTTACTAAATAATCGTCGGCGCCGGCGTCAAGCCCATAAACGCGATCATCCACCGTATCCTTCGCCGTTAGAATCAACACCGGCGTTTGGATGCCGCATTTCCGCAAGGTGCCGAGCACTTCGATACCGTTGCGTTGCGGCAGCATCAGATCGAGAACGATGAGATCGAATACCTGTTCGTTGACAAGAAAAAATCCTTCTTCTCCGGTCTTAGCCAGAACGACTTCATACTATTCGGCTTCAAATCCTTTCTTTAAGGCGTGCGCTATTTTTATCTCGTCCTCTATTATCAGGATTCGCATTACCCACTCCCACTTCGGACAATCGACGTTGTTTCACGAGGCGACGACAATACTTTTCACTCGACTTTCCGCTAACTATTTAAGTTTGTAGAGCATTTCATTAAAATAATTCACAAGATACTGTTCATCTTGTGCCGATATGGGAGCTTTTATCATATGACTGCAGCCATTCACTTGTGCCCGCAACGCTTCCAACGAAGCGACCTGTCGATCTTTACGTGTGTAAACCTCCATGCCATGGCAGCATTTGGCAATGCAGCTCGTGCAAACGTTTGCCTTGAACAGTGTCGGTTGTTGGCGCCCCATCCACGATTGGCAGCGCCAAAAATGCGGCAATAAAGAGAAATATTTTTCTCATAAATTCACGCGTGGAATATTACCGGCTTTTGTCTTCGAAAAGCTCCGGCAGATCAGCGATAGCGCCATCAAAAAAAGATACGTTATGAAATGCATCGCGGACGACGGCCTCTGCCACGGCTCGCGCCTGGGCTCCGTTTTCGCCGACGATGAAAATACGCGTATTGTGATCCGTCATCGGCAAGCGACCATCATCCTTGGCTTTGGAGGTATCGCGCAAAGGAATTGAGACAGCGTTGCGCAGCCGCGGCTTAAGTTCCGGTTCCGGGCGCGCATCAATCAATACTGACGTTGAATCTCGCGCCAGCAGGCGGACTAACGCCGGTTTTTCCACCTGCATCACGCCTCCGAGTCCGCGCCAACCTGGAGCACCAAGTTGGTAACGACGAACGTTTTGATATCCGGCCTTCAGTAGCTCATCAGCGAACCGTTCGCTGCGACCACAATAGAGGCCGTTGCAATAGACAATCAATGCTTGGGCTTTATCTGGAATTCTTTTAAGAATGTCATTTACGTCCGCAACGTATAACGAAAGCGAAACACCTGGTTTACCCGGAACCGCCCAAGCCCCCGGCACATGGCTCACGGCGTATTCCTCATAAGCCCTAGCGTCTAGCACGATAGTCTTGCTGCCTTCCAATGCGCGTCGAAACTCCGCGGTATTAATTTCTTGGCTAGTGGCGGGATTCTTTACAATTCCGTCAAAGACGCTCAATACATTCGACGATGATTGGTGCTGCTCCCCGGCGACAACAACACCGCTTAAAACTATTCCAATAGCTAGCCATATAACGAAATTCCAATTATTTCTTTTCACAAATGCACTCCTATTCCCGACGGGAATATTGTGGTTGAGCGCACAAACTATGCTTCGCGCGGCATCGACTCAACTGAACTTTTACTGACGCCAATGTAAGAAATAGTGAATAACAGCTGTTATTAAGCTGATTTAATTTTGTTTTAAGCGAAGAAGGCAAACAGATCATGCGCAAAGTCGGGACAGTGCCCTTCTCTGACGGTGCAACCGGGTTATGGTTAAGTTATGTTAACCAACATACTAAGGCCGCAAGCACGCTACGCCAGATGTAAACAATTACATTCGGTCGTCAACGCGTACTAGCGTAATTGAAATTATCGAATGCGGTAATACTATCGGCCTTGGTCCATACGCCGACCGATCCGTTACCGGTGATATGCGTGTCGGTTGTCTCGATGTAACGCTTACCGTCGAGTAAGACGGCAATTCGGTCGCCGTCGAACTCGACGCGTAAGGTATGCCAAGCATTAGCGGTCACGAGTGCGTCGACATATTTGATCGTGTTGCGACGTCCGTGCTCGGTATAATAAAGCGACACGTTGTTCTCAAGTGCATTGGCGCGTGCAACATAATAGTTATCACCGTTCTTCCAACGCCAAACTATTCCGCCCGCTTGATCTTCTCGACCTGAGATCGGTTTGAATTTAACTTCTACGAATCCATTCGCCATCGAAATTCCTTCTCTTACACACCAAGGAAAATCGCCCACACCAGATTGTTTTAATACATTTGGTTTGCTCGGTGCGCTTGCGTCGGATTCAACCAACCACCGCGGCGAGCCTTTTCCCGTAACACCGGCAATCCAACCTCGAGGTAGAGTTCCGATATTTTCGCTATCGAAGCCAATGACGTCCCCCGCGACAGCGACCGGCGTCAGCACGAGACAAAACATGAGCGCTGCGAAAACATGAGTTAAA
>JAHFQD010000140.1 GCA_023266455.1 Candidatus Muproteobacteria bacterium | reverse complement strand
CTTCAAAAGCAAACACTTCGCGCTGCAGCGACCGTATAGGTCGTACGTGATGGAGAATGTCTTATTCAAGATTTCCTTCCCCGCCGAGTTCCACGCGCAAACCGCGGTGGAATGCGCAATCACATTGCATCCGCAAATCGAGCGCCGGCTCGACGACATCCAACGCATCGTACTCACAACCCACGAATCCGCGATCCGCATCATCAATAAGACCGGCCCGCTCCATAACTACGCCGATCGCGACCATTGCCTGCAATACATGGTCGCCATCGGCCTGATCCACGGCACGCTCACCGCCGACCACTACCTCGACGCCGCCGCACGCGACCCACGCATCGACACCTTGCGCGCGAAAATGGAAGTCATGGAAGAACCCCGCTACTCGCGAGACTACCTCGATCCGAACAAACGCTCGATCGCCAACGCGATGCAGATTTTTTTCAAAGATGGGACGAGCACAGACAAGATCGAAGTCGAATATCCCATCGGCCATCGCCGACGACGCCAGGAAGGTATTCCATTGCTAATCGAGAAATTCCGCAACGCTGTGGCGACAGTTTTTACATCAACGCGAACGCAGGAAATTACGTCGCTTTTCCTAAATCGTCCGCAACTCGAAGCGACGCCAGTTTCTAGTTTGATGGAACTCTTTAAAGCATAGAGTGGGCGAAGCCCACGCGGATTTTCTATCAATCGAAGGCTTGAGTGAACGCATGGGCTTCGCCCACCCTACGCTTGCTAACAACAGGCGATGGATTACTTTCCTGCAAGAAAATCTGCTAGAACTTCCCGATCGACGGACTCATCAATCAGAAGACGCCGAAACGGAATAATCGACGCGCTATACAGTCCTTTTTGGAACCACTCCTCGAACTCGGTAACGGCTGGCGACCCAATCTGATTTGGTTTAAATCCTCTCATGTCATAGGCAAGGCCAGCGCCACGGGGATCAACGATGTACATCAGCAAACCATGATTCTCAATGGCGTCTTTCAAAATGGTGTTTATATGAGCATCCCCGAAACCATAACCGATGACCGTCACCCGCGTTTCGCCGCGCCGCGCGTGATCTGTAAAAAAATCTTGAAGCCGTTTCAAAACCGGAATCGCCTGGATGGTATCCTCCTTTCCGCCACCCATAATCATGATGTCCGCATTCTCTCCTATGTCTTTCCAGTTCGTGGACCCGTGGAGTTTAAAAAAAGGCTGAGAGTTTTGAGGGATGGTGTAGTCCTCGCTCGGCATCCAAGTCCGACTCGACCACGGCGCTCCGGATTCACCGATTCCAGTAGGTCGCATGCCCGGCATAGAACTACCGTTCCACCGCCCGTTCGTAGTCTGATTGCAAATACGGTCTAAGTAGTGAATCTCAAGCAAAAGATCCTGATTAAGCGTGAAGATCGCATCAAACTTCGCCAGGAATTCCACCACCGTTCGGCTTCGGTCTAACGTTAACCGTTCTTGATGCAACTCGAAGTCCTGACGCCTAAATATGCTATTCATCCGCTCAAACACCTGAAGCATCGCCTGTTGCATGAATAGCAGCGGTTCACGATTCATCTGCGGATTCTGTCGAAAGTTACTCTGAAGCTGCGCCAAGGCATTCTCGAAATTGCTTCTGTTTTGCCACAGCAAGGTATGAATCCGCTGATTCGCTCGCACTTCCGGGTTAGCAATGAGCACCTGAAAGAATTCGCTCGTTATTGGCGCTCCCCAATTCTTACTAAAGCCAGCACCTAGGAGAAGTATATTTATCATTAGAAAGCTGTGTATGAAGATTCATTTGAATGTCCGCTTTAGATCGAAAGCAGAGACAATCCCTATACCCTACTATGTCAACGATACGAGAGATTCATCAACGGCAAGCGGTACCACAGGCCCCTTCATCTCGTCACGCTTCAGCGCAACTGATCAAATTTGGCTACGACGCGCCGATACGCACAACAGCACGCCCGGTGATCTTTCCTTCTACATAACGTGGGAACAATCGCGGCAACTCGTCGAACTCGACAACATGCGCAATCCTTTGCAGATGCCTCGGACGCATATCTTCTGCAATCCGTTGCCAAACTTCTCTACGCACATCCATCGGCGTTTGCGATGAATCGACGCCCAGCAGCGATACGCCGCGCAGAATAAAAGGCATCACCGTCGTCTGCAGTTCAACACCAGCCGCCAAGCCGATAGACGCGATGCAGCCGCGTTGCTTCATGGTGCGTGTGATCCAGGCGAGCCATTCGCCGCCGAGGTTGTCGATCGCGCCGGCCCACATCGAAGCTTCCAACGGGCGAGAACCGCGCGTGAAGGTGTTGCGGTCGAGAATTTCTTTGGCGCCAAGTTCGCGTAGAAGCGCGTGCTCTGTTTGCTTGCCGGTTAATGCGGTCACGGCGTAACCGAGGTTGGAAAGGATATCGACGGCGATCGATCCGACGCCGCCAGTAGCGCCGGTGACGAGCACTGGGCCTTCCGCCGGTGTCAGACCATTTTGTTCCATGCGCGTGATGGCGAGCGCGGCGGTGAAGCCGGCGGTGCCGATTGCCATGACGTCGTAGGTGGATAATCCGGTAGGTAGCGGTACGATCCAATCCGCTGGTACGCGCGCGACTTCGGTGTAACCGCCGTCGTGACTGACGCCGAGGTCGTAGCCTGTCGCGAGGACTTGGTCGCCTTCGTGGAAACGCGGATCGCGCGAAGCGATGACAACGCCGGCGAGGTCGACGCCACCGATGCAGGGAAACCGGCGAATAATCTTGCCGGCGCCGGTGGCGGCGAGCGCGTCTTTGTAATTGATACTGGAGTACTGAACGCGGATCGTGACTTCACCCGCGTCCAGTTCATCCGTCTGCATTTCGACGAAACGCGCGGCGACTTTGCCGCCGTCTTCGAAAATTCGATACGCCTTAAAAGACGCCGCCATTTCGTCGAATCGGCGACTACATCGCGCCGAGAACTTTTTTCGCTTTCTTCGCGTCTTTCGCTTCGACCCAGAAGATCGCGCCCCAACGTCCGTTGCCGGCGGCAACCGCGTCGATGGCGGTGATGTTGACCTTCGCATCCGCGAGGCCACTCAACACGTCTGCAACCGCGCCCGTGCGATCGTCGCCTTGCACGAGGAAACCGCCCTTCTTCGATTTGATTTTGATCTTGGCGCGCTTAGCGGCAACTTTGAACGCCGCGGCATCTTCCGGCACGAAATCGACTTGCGCGGTGCGCTTGTTGATCGGGAAACCGGTGAAGGCCAGCAGGTTCACGTCACGCAATGCGTTCAGCACCTGCGCGCCTTGACCGGCTTTGTTGGAAATCTGCGCTACGAAATACTCTACTTGACGAACCGTATCCATACTCTTCTCCTTAACCTAATGCGCGACAAAAATGGGAAATGACGAGCGGGGGATTATTACTCACGCGCCTACGGTGCGCCAGCTGGCAACGTTACGGTAAGGCTTCTTTTGATACCTCACTCGTCGACAACCTCCCTCACCCCTTCCCCTCTTCCGATGGGAGAGGGGTTTTAAGCCCTGAGAAGAGGGTTATAACGAGGGAAACTCACTTCTTCACGAACACGTAATAATCCGGCGATTCCAATGCCGGTTTATGGCGGCTAATCGTTAAAAACCGCTCGCCGGGTTTCGCGCCGAGCGAAAGTAAATATCGGCCGATGTTTTTCAGGTTCACCAATGGAAACGCCAACCGGCTCTCGGTGGCGAACACCAAATCGTAATCCTTCTTCAGCCACTCGATGTAAGCCGCGTTCTCTGGCGACTTCTGGCTGTCGGTGCTCTGCGAAGACAGAATGAGATAGTCGCCCTTCTGCGTCTGAGGCAACGGGCCGGTTTTGAAGACCGTGAACGGCGTTGGGACTTTTTCCAGAAACGGAAAATATCCTTCTTTCTCGATATCAGTCTCGACGTTCGACTTCATGTCGTATTCATCGTCGCGCAACCCGTGCAGGCGGAAAAATTCCGAATAAATGAAATACATGAATTTCCCGGTGCCACGATTAACGCCGTCCAAGAAAACCGACGGCGGAAAATCCGCGTGTTTGATTTCGATGTCGCGTTTGACGAACGCGACCGCGCGCTCGAAGTTGTACGGCAGATATTTGTAGTACGCGATGTAATGCAAACCGACCGGTAACGCGTTCAGCACCATGAGCGCGGCGCAGGCGACGACCACGGCGCGCCAGGAGATTTTTTTGATCAAGCGCGGCAAATAAAAAAATAGCGGCGGCAATGCCAACACATAGGCCGGCTGAAAATAATACATGCCGCTGAGATTCAACACGAAGTACGCGCACACGAACGCCACCGCGGCGGCCAATAACGGATCGTGCACCGAATTCGGCGCATCGCGACGAAACAAAACGCGATACGCACGGTAACCGGCCAGCGGGAACACGAGCAGCATAATCACCGGGTCGAAGACGAACGTGTAATTCAAAATATTCTTTACCAGACGCAACGCGTAATCGTCGGCTTGCGCATACGAATACACGCCGCCCATGGGCAAAATATAAACCGCGTAGATAACGACGTAGGCTAATGCGCTGAGCAAACACGCGGCGTGAAAATACATAAGCGTTTTGTCTTTGCGCTTCTCTTTCAACGCGATTAGCCAATAGAAAAACGACATCGCGCCGATGATGATGAAACCGGTTTCTTTGTAATAGATCACCAAGTTCGCCGCGACCCACGCGGCGGCGAGACGCCAACGAAACGTCGGCTGATCGAGATACGCGAAGTACGCCCACAGGTACAACGCGAGCGCGAACACCAGATCGCGTTCGTTCAGTTGCATGCGAAACCACGAATAGGCGAAGCCCGGCGTTAGCACGAACAATCCGACCGCTAGATAAATCCATCCGCGCCGAGCGGTGAAACGCGACAACACCGACACCAGCGCCAAGATGGTGATTAAAAATTGCGCGGCATGAATCGCGTAATACCAAATCGGCGACGGCTTCGAGGTGAACAGCAACGCGAGGTTGTATTCCATCGCCGCCAACGGCGTGAAGCGACCGATCTTGGCGGTGTCGTAATACGGAAAGTCGCCGGCGTAATACAAAATCGGCTTGCCCGCTTGCAGCGTTTTGACGAAGACGAAATCGTCGGTCGGCGCGAAGCTTGGATGAATTAGAAATACTGCGGCGTAAATAAAAACTAGCGCCCAAAAAACGTAGGTCCAACGAGCATCCTGCATGCGAGATTGCATCTCTTAATATCCCTATATACTCGAACGCCGCGTATTCGCGGCGTTCGAGTAAAAAAACTCCGAGTAATTAAACCGCGCGTCGCAATAAACCGAGCGCGCCGAAAAAGAACAGCACGATGGGCAACGCTGCGCCGAAAAACGGCGGAATGCCGTACAACAATCCGAAGTGGCCGAAGATACGGCTGATGACGATAAATGCCAATCCCAACATCACTCCGATAAAAATATTCTGACTCAAACGACCAGCACGGGTGTGGCCGAGCGCGAACGGGGTCGCGAGCAACACCATGACCATCACCGCCAACGGCATCAACGCTTTTTGCCAAAGCGCTAGGCGATAGCGTTCGGTGCTCTGGCCGTTATGTCGCAAATGTTCGATGTATCGCGTGAGATGCAACATCGACA
>JAHFQD010000139.1 GCA_023266455.1 Candidatus Muproteobacteria bacterium | reverse complement strand
TTCGAACGGCTCGGGGTGGTCGGAATCACGCGCAGGTGGCTCCTGCGTTTACGTCGGTGTTTGAAGCGCAGTGACAAGCCTTCCTCACCGTAGAGCCGCTGCACGCGTTTGCGATTCACGTACCAACCCTCGCGCGTCAGGAGCACGTGCAGCCGCCGGTAGCCGAAGCGCCGGCGTGCCTCCGCCAGCTCGCGTAAGCGGGCGCGCAGAATGACGTTGGCGTCTGGTTTGTGTTGGTAGCGCATACTGGCGCGGCGCACGCCGAGCCAGCGACACGCCCGGCGTTCGCTTACCCCAAGATCGCGCTGCCAGGTGGCGATCACGGTGCGGCGTTCGGCGGGCGTTACCACTTTTTTGTGAGCGCCTCTTTCAGCGCCCGCGTTTCGAGCGTCTGATCGGCGACGATTTGTTTTAACTTCCGGTTCTCGTCTTCAAGGGCTTTGAGTTTGCGGGCATCCGAGACATCAAGGCCGCCGTACTTCTGGCGCCACGGGTAGAAGCTCCACTCACTCACGCCGTGTTTGCGGCAGGTCTCGCGGACTTCTTGGCCCGCTTCGACCTCCTTCAAGATCCCGATGATTTGTTCTTCGGTGAAACGTGACTTCTTCATGCTTCCGACTCCTTAACGTTGGGCGGAAGTGTGAGGGAATGGTTGGTCTGGTTCTAGGGGGTCAGGTCAAGAGAACCAGAAAGGTGGCAGGCAGCACGACCACTGTTTTCCATTACGATATTTTTGGGAATTTAATTCTCGAAACGACGAATACGGGAACCACGAAGTTTGCTTACGTTTACGACGATAGCCAAAGCCTCATCGGCCACGTAAAAAGAGCCAGCAACGTCGACACGCTGACCTGCGTCCACGCCGATCACGAAGGAACCCCGAGGATTGGCACGGACACAAACAAAACCGTCACTTGGAAATGGGAAGGGCGAGCGTTCGGAAATACCGCGGCCACCCAAGACCCGGATGGAAACGGCACGACGGTGGTTATCAACCAGCGTTATGGCAATGGTTATTACGACAGCGAATCCGGACTTTGGTATGTTTGGAATCGATATTTCCGACCGGGGGCAGGACAGTGGATCACGAGTGATCCGATGAGTCTCGCCGAGCACATTCAGATGTGGAGAAATGGGGAAGGACCGCTCGAATTGAACTCCTACGTTTACGGACTCGATAACCCTTTGCGATACACCGATCCATATGGCCTCTTTAGCGCAGCGGACCTACCGACGCTGCCGCAAGGTTTAGTCGATAGCGTGACGGGGTTTGGTGATTCTGTCTCGCTTGGATTAACCGGGCTGATTCGTGACGCATCAGGTATCGACGGCGGCGTGAATAAATGCTCGGACGCTTATCGGTACGGAGGCTATGGAGCATTCGCGCTCGGTGGTTCTCGATTGGTCTATGCGGGTTTGGCGAAAGGATACTCAGCCGTTGCATCGTCGGGTGCAGCAGCAAGTGCTTTCAGATCGGGACTTAGAACTGCATTTGGTGGTGGGAAAAGTTTTAGACCGCCCAACTTGGCGAAGTACCCCATAGACGACGCGCTGCGCGGAGCGGCGGGCAGGACAAATCCGATTGCGAATGCAATTGGTGCAGGCGTTGCAGTGTCCGGCGCGGTAAACACAAGCGGTTGCGGTTGTTCTCAATAAACGAGATGGGAGATAACGATGGAAACGTATCCGCTCATTGACGAAAAAAAGGGCGATCGCCCTTTTGCGTTCGAGATTGAGAATATATATGCGGGGTCAAGAACGATCGCTCGGCTTCTCACCGAAGTCGATGGAGTTACTGACGTTCATTTGAAGAAACGCTTTGGTTCATCTGATGACATACGAGTCGAGTTCAAATATCGAAACCACGACTACGTTGTTTTAGAACCTTACGGCGACAACAGCCGGTATTGGATTGGTCCCAAAAATCCGGCAGAGAGCGCGGGTGACATTAGCGATGTCGAAAACATCTTCAAACGCCATCGTCCGCCGTTCCATAGAGCAGTGATAGGCGACATTCTTACATTACGTTTATTCAAACGGCTTGTTGGTCGTGCTTAATCGGTTTAATCAACATCAGGGTGGGCGATGCCTACCCTGATGTTGATGAACAAACTACCGTCGTTTCTCCTCTACACTACCTCCACCAGAGAACCAGAAAGGTGGCAGGCAGCACAACCACCGTTTTCCATTACGATATTTTTGGGAATTTAATGCTCGAAACGACGAATACGGGTGTAATCACCTCGAAAATTATATCCATTTAGAAGTAGAGCGACGTCCCCCTGACCTGATGACCTGACCCCTTTGGATAACGGACAACATGAAACGCATCGGCACCCCGCTCTCACCCTCAGCTACCCGCGTCATGCTGCTTGGCAGCGGCGAGCTTGGTAAAGAAGTCATCATCGCGCTGCAACGGCTGGGCGTCGAAACCATCGCGGTGGATCGCTATCCGAACGCTCCAGGCCACCAAGTGGCGCATCGCAGCCACGTCATCCCCATGACCGACGGCGAACAGCTGCGCGAGCTCATTAAACGTGAACGCCCGCATTTAGTGGTGCCGGAGATAGAAGCGATCGCGACCGAAACCTTGCTCGACATCGAGCGTGAAGGTTTGGCCGAAGTGATTCCGACCGCGCGTGCCGCCAACCTCACCATGAATCGCGAAGGGATTCGGCGGCTCGCCGCGGAAACCTTGGGTCTGCCGACGTCGCCTTATAAGTTCGCCGATAGTCTGGCAGAACTGGAAGCGGCCGCCGGTCGCATCGGCTATCCCTGCGTCGTTAAACCCGTGATGTCCTCGAGCGGTAAGGGACAATCCTTGATGCGCTCGGCGGGGGATATCACGAAGGCCTGGGAGTACTCGCAAACAGCAGGGCGCGTCAAAAAAAGCCGCGTGATCGTCGAAGGTTTCATCGATTTCGATTACGAAATCACCTTACTCACCGTGCGTGCGGTCGGCGCCAGCGGCGCGGTCGAAACATTCTTCTGCGATCCGATCGGCCATGTGCAAGTAAACGGCGATTACGTTGAAAGCTGGCAACCGCAGCCAATGTCCGCCGCCGCCATCGCCACGTCGCGCGAGATCGCGCACAAGGTGACGAACGAACTCGGCGGGCGCGGAATTTTTGGCGTGGAGTTATTTATTAAGAATGATCAAGTGTGGTTCTCCGAAGTCAGCCCACGGCCGCACGATACCGGCATGGTCACGATGTGCTCGCAGGTGCAAAGCGAGTTTGAACTGCACGCGCGCGCCATCTTAGGTTTGCCGGTCGATACGCGGCTACGCACCCCCAGCGCCTCGGCCGTTATCTACGGCGGCGTCGAAGCAGCCGGCATCGCGTACGAAAACGTCGCCGACGCGCTACGCGTTCCGCAGTCCGATATCCGTTTATTCGGTAAACCAGAAGCCTTCGTCAAACGTCGCATGGGCGTCGCCCTCGCCAACGGCGCGAACGTCGACGAAGCGCGAGAACGCGCGAAACTCGTGGCGGCGCGCGTCCAACCGGTAGCGCTGGATCAGGTCCGAAAAACTGAGGCAGTCAAAGTTATTTGATCCAATCTGTCGTCAAAAACGGCCCTTTTGCCCTTCGTTATCGCTAAATTAAAGAGAAATCCCTTTATTCGATGGAAATAGGTAGGGCGTTTTATGAAAGTCGTTAAAAATCCGCGCACAGCGATGATGCCGCTGTTGATTGCCGGAATCGTTTCTTTCGCTTTCCTAATAAGTGGATGCGGTGGCTCGTCCTCGGGTTCCTCCGTTAACGGCTCCACCACATCATCCAATCCCGCGCCCAGCACCCCGCCTTCCACCGATACCACACCTCCGACCGCGCCGATGAATTTGTCGGCAATCGCGATAAGCGCTACGCGTGTAGATCTTTCATGGAACGCGAGCAGCGACAACATCGGCGTTACGAAATATCGACTCTTCCGTAACGGCAGTGGCACACCGCTCGCTGAATCCAACAGCCTGAGTTACGCCGATACGAGCGCCGCACCGAGCACGACTTACTCTTACCAAGTACGCGCGGTGGATGCTGCTGGTAATACGTCCGCGCTCTCTGCCAGCATCATGGTTACCACACCCGCGGTCGCTTCTCCGCCGCCATCGGTGTCGTCGAACATCACCGTGGATTTCACCACGCCAATTCAAGCCACGTCGGAACTATCGATCGGCTCGTGTATTTCCACCTACGCCGATGGCGGGACCAACCTTATTAAGGGCGCCAACAACGCACAGTGGCGCCAGTACTTACAAGATTTAGGTCCGATGGTTTGGCGTGTACCACTTTATTATCACGGCGGCCAAGTCGGTTCTTCCGCCGGTGGGGTACATGGCGGCAACGAAGGCGCGGCGTATATCGGCGCGATCAAAGCCATCAACGGTATTCCCATGATCGCCGTCGGCGGTTCGACGAACGACAACGACATCCAAACGAACGACGCGGCGAATTTGGTGCGCTACTTCAACGACGCCGGTGGACAAAATGGGGGGCCGGTAGATTATTTCATCATCGGCAACGAACCGGACAACGGTTTTGGATTGAACAATTATATTCTCGGCGGCAACGGCAACGCCGGCTTTCACGCCATCGTCAGCGGCATGCGCGCGGCGTCGACGCGACGACTGTATATTGCTGGACCGGCGCTCACCGCGTGGGCCGATTATAAATTCAGCGACTTCCGTAACTTCTTCACGAATGCGAACACCGATACCGACATCGTCGATTTCCACAAGTACGGCGACGGTCAACGTTACGACAACGTCAACCGCACGTCGCAATACGCCGACGCCGTCAATTGGCTGCGCGCGGAAATAAATAATTCCTTCGGCGCCCGTGCTAGCAGCATCGGCATTCAGCTCGGCGAATTCAATTACCATCCTTTCTACGACGGCTGGTCCGACGCGTTTTATACCTCGCGCAATACCGTTCACACCGCATCGACCATCGGCCACGTACTAAAAAGCGGTGGGCGCGCGTATCAATACTCCGATAACAATGGCCCGCTTGGATTAATCACCAATGGGACTGGCTATAACGATCAACCTGTGGGCCAACACGTCCGGTTACCCGCCTATTGGGGGATGTCCGCGTGGACCGGTGGCGTCTGGACACGCCGTTTCGGCACCACCCTCGTTTCCACGACGACGACGTTGCCCGACTTCGAAGTATTCGCCACTGACAACGGCAAGAAAATAATTCTAATCAACAAGTCTGCAGGCAGTGATCGCACCGCGGTCATCCACTTGGTCGGCATCACGAGCGGCGTACATTCCATTTGGAAATACGCGCGTGGCATGGACCCGACAGCGTTTGCCGCCGGTGTGCAATTTCAACCGCCGGTGCGCACCGTGAACAACCAACCCTTCAGCGGCGCACAATTGCAAACCGACGTACCGTGGATGAGCGTCGTCGTGATCACGCTCGATCCCTAAGTCGCCACGTAACGACGCGTTTACCGCGCGACGTCATGGCGTAGAATGCCGTGACCATGGACGAAACCGCGAGTCACTCCACACCGGCATCCGCGACGGCGGTAGACGCTAAGGACGCCCCGCTGCGCCAAGACATTCGATTGCTCGGCCGTTTTCTCGGCGACGTCGTGCGCGAACAAAAAGGGCAAGCCACGTTCGACGTGGTCGAGACCATCCGCCAAACCGCCGTTCGTTTTCGTCGCGAGAAAGATACCGAAGC
>JAHFQD010000138.1 GCA_023266455.1 Candidatus Muproteobacteria bacterium | reverse complement strand
CCACCGCATCGCCAAGGACTTGTGCCCACGCTTCTTTCTGTTCTTCCGGCGTTGGTTTGGCGACGTCGAGCAGCACGCTATCTTTCACCAGATCCGGCCACGGCTCGCGCGTATCGAGAAACACCATGCCCAAACCGCTGGTGAACAAACGGTGAATCGCTGTGGCTTGCGCGTTACCGGCGCGATCGACCTGCGCCGCATCGATATAGAGCGCCACCGGCATCAGCGCGCTCTCGCGCTGCCATAAGCGCACGAAGGTTTCATGATCCGCCGCGCCGATGGGAAGCGCATCCGCCGACATGCGGTACAACAGCAATCCAAGACGCGAAGCGCCTTGGCGTGCGACCATTAATTTACTTTGGCTGTCGGGGCCGAGGACTTGGAACACCGGCAAGCGTCCACCGCTCATGCGTTTCAAACCATCGACGACGCTGTCGGCGAGACTCGATTGCGACGGCGGCAACACAACGTCGTCGATCACCACCGGCTTCACCAGCGGCGTCAAACGATCGTCGAGATAATTGAGACCTTTTAAATAATTGACGATGCGCTCGTCGGCTTTAAGCGCGCTACTAATTAAAGGTTGCGCGCCCGGTTGATTAATTTCCAACAAACGCCAGTAACGCAGCGGCCGCTCCGGCGACAGCACTTCCCACGCCGGTTGATCGAATAACGCCAACGCCAATGCGAAGGTCGGATACGGACGCGACATATCTTGCTGCGCACGCGCGCACAAACCGCCGATGCGCGTATCCAACTCCATCGCCGCACATAGTAATAAGGTGTGGCGTTCGAATTCGCTGAGACCCAAACGTTGAGATAACAGAATCAACGCCGGCGGCCGCGCAGCGGCTTCGGCGTCGATCATCTCCGCTGGCATCGGTACGGAATTACTGCTCGTCGATCCGGCGGGCGCCGCGAGCAACGGCACTTTCTCTTCCGGCACGCCGAAGAAACGACCGAAACCGGAACGACGTTTAGCGGATTCCGACGGCGTCTCGATCACGTGCGCGCCATTTTTTCCGGCGTCCGCCAAACGCTCCAACCGCGCGCGCAACCAAGCGAGCGCGATCGCGAGATAGCGATCGTTGTCGGCGAGCCAGGTTTCTAGGTCGCTCATGGCACCGTCACCTTTTGTGCCGGATCGAAATCGGCGATCGGCGGCGTGCCGCTGTAGACCACCGGAATGCTGTCGACGCCGTCGACGCGTAGCCGTACGACGTAACTGCCGGCACTGATGCCAGTCAATGAGAACAATAAGGTGGTCGGTAACGTCGGATCACCCGGCGTCGTCATCGACGTCGGCTCGACTTGGCGATTACCGAAGATTAATAACACGCGTTGGTCGGTCGCGATTCTCGGCGCGCATTGAATCGTGACATCGACCGCGCCGGGTCCGGTATTCGACGATGACACGGTAATGCGCGGCGCGAGCGCGAACGGAATTTCGTTGCTCACGATCGGCGGTATGCCAGTCTTGGTGACGACCAACGCGACAGTGTAGAAACCCGGCGCCCAACGCGACAGCGCGTTGGCGTCGTCGCCGACATCGTTGATGTGGAGTCCGAGCTCGCCTGGGTTAGCACCCGCCGATGGTGGCACCGTAACTGGTAGCGGTAAGCGCGTGCTCGTAAAGCGCAACACTGCATCGTTGACGGTCAATTGATCGCCGAGAACTGTCGCGTCTTCGCCCAAGCGAATCGCCGGTTGCGAGCGCGGGAAACGCAATGCGTTAAGCGTCGGCGCAGCACCGGGTGAAGTGATGACGCCGCGATCCGCATCGCCGCGCTTCAACACCGGCAATGCGGCGTTGCTAGGCGCGCGGCTGTCGATCAACACCACCGTTACTTCATATGCCACGGAGATTCGATACTGGGTTTGAAACACCATCCACAATTTGGATATTTCTTCCACGCCCAGCGACAACGGCGTGATCTTCACACGCTCGAATTGTTTCGCTAGATCGTTGTTCGGCAGCGCGACGCTGATCTCGCCGCGGCTCAATAGCGGATGATCGTGTAATACGCTCATAGCGCCACCGAGCACACGATGATTGACGGCATCGTTGTCGCTCTCGCCTCGTCCGTACGCGGTGATGAGGTAATGCAGATTGAGCGCCAACGGTGGCGCGCCGATTTCACCGGGGCGGGTTTGGCGCGGCATGTCCATGTTGCGCCACGCCGCATTGATCGTGGTTTGATACAGGAACAAATTGACTTGTGACTTACTGATGCCCTTGCGCGCCACATCGAGCGGCTGCGCCGTGACTTCGAGATCGGACAAATCACCATCGAGTTGCGGAACTTGCGTCAGCAATAAATTCCGCAACGTCGCCGTGGTAGCGGCAATCGCGAGCGCGTTACTCATCTTCCTCTCCCGCGCTGTTTTAGATAATCATCCAAACTCATCGGTTGCGCGCCCGAGGTAGAAGTAGGTTTCGGCGACGCCTTGGAATTCTGCGTCGCACGTATTTCCAAACGGCCGATCGTGACGTTGATCACCGGCGCGGCTGGACGCGTTTCCGAATCGAGCGCTTCGCGCATCGCCGCCATGGAACGCACGGCGCTCGACGGCTCGGCGATCAAATACGCTGGCGGCGCTTTTCTCAACGACGGTAAGGGCTCGGCGTCGCTTCTTGTTTCGTTGGTTCCAATATCGCGCGCCAGTTCGCTAGCGTCTGATGGCGGGCGTATTTGCACGCGCATCGGCATCGTCGAGTTGTCGGCGATACGCGCGATTGGCGGCGCATTAACTGGATTGGGAGCCGATTGCGCGATTCGCTCTTCGACCACATCTCGAATGGTCTCGACGGTTGTGGTCAGCGACCCGCGAACAGCAGCGTTGTCCGCTGTCCGGATGGCGGTCGAAATTGACGGCCTGAGCGACGAATTTATCGGCGACACCCCGTCACGTTTCTCGCGGCGCTCCGCTTCCGGTTGCGCCGCTACGGACGCTCGCGACACGTTGACCGATGATTCTTTTGTCTCCTTGAAAATAGACGCGACCTCTTCTTCATCGAAACCGTTCGGCGTCATCGCCGCCGACGATTCAAAAAACGATGGCAGCCGTGGCTGTAACGCAGCACCATCGTTTGACGAACGTTCGATAAGTTGCCCGAGAAAATCCGATCGATTTCCGGAATTCGGTGAGGTCATGCGCGGCACAACTCCAAATAAATTTGTCGGCGCGTCGGCGACAACGCCAACGTTTCCGCTTCCGACCAACCGTAGGCGCGCGCCAGACGATGCACATCGCGCAAGGTACGCTGCGCCCACGCATGGATTTCTTTCCACAGAAAACTGGCGATATCGAACGGCGCGCTCCAACGGTGTTCGCAACTTGGGCAAGTCATGTCGAGTTGCACGTCGGCTTGCGGATCGAGCTGCGCCATGCGTGTGACGACGGCTGCGCTCGTCGCGTCCGGCAAAGCATCGATGTCAACAGTTCCGCCTTGTTCGTCGCGTACTTCGCTGACGCAGCGCTGCAATAACGCGCCGCGCGCCGAACCCAACGGCTTACCGTCGACGACGGAAACAAGATCGAGACTATTCGGCAAACGGAAGCTCACACGCAGATCGTCAGCATCGAGAACGTGGATACGATCCGCCGCGTCGCTTTCGGAACGGCGGATATCGTCGACGTTGATCGACGATTCCAACGTCGCTTCGCAAGCGGGACATGAACCGACAATGGCGAGCGCCGGCCCGAACAAGCACCGGCGCATTTGCAATAAACGCGCGTCGCGCTGTCCGATGGACAATGTCCATAACTCGTCGTCGCTGGCATCGGGATAAGCGCTCGCCAACAATGTCAGCGCGCGCTGCAGCGGCGGCTGACGCAAGCCCAGCTCCCAAGCCATCAACAATTCGGCCGCGGTCGGCGCGCGCATCTATCGCCTACCCGAGCGCTTGACCGAGACTTTCCTCCGCCGGCTCGGGCGTGCTCACATCGCGCAGCCAGCCTTCGTTTTCGAGCTTGATGTGTTGGATCGCCACCGCGTTGGCGTTGGCGTCGAGATCCGGCAACGCTTGATACTCCGATACCCAGCAACGGAATACCTGATAGCTCAACGCGAGTTGGCCGGCTTCGTTGTACATCTCGATGATGACGTCCTTCCGGAAATCCTTGAGTGAAACTTCCTTGCCTAAACCTGCGCCGAAATTCCAAACCTTATTCGCCCAGGCTTCGAAATCTGGATCATGGGTCACGCCGCGTTCGAGGGTTATCGCTTCGAATTCGGTGCGACCGGGCGACTTGCGGCTGGAACTGGGATCCCCGCCTTCGCGGTGTTTGACGACTTCGGTGGTGCGCTTGAGTCCACCGACTTTGCTGACGCCGGCGACATAACGCCCATCCCACTTCACACGAAATTTGAAATTCTTGTATGGATCGAAGCGCTGCGTGTTAACGCTGAACTGGGCCATGATGTTCTCCTTAAAAATCTGAAAATTGCTACGCCTGCGGAGCGCGTATTACGCACTCCACATTCCGTGGTCCGCTTTCTTGTTAAGTGTCGATCTGACCCGCCATCTGCTGAATCTTGATGACGACGAACTCCGCCGGTTTCAGCGGCGCGAAGCCGACGACGATGTTGACGATGCCGAGATTGATATCGTTTTGCGTCGTCGTGTCTTTATCGCATTTGACGAAATACGCTTCTTGCGGTGACCGACCTTGAAACGCGCCGAGGCGAAACATGTTGTGCATGAATGCGCCGATGTTCAGACGAATCTGCGCCCACAACGGTTCGTCGTTCGGTTCGAAGACGACCCACTGCGTACCGCGATAGAGACTTTCTTCCAAGAACAACGCGAGCCGTCGCACGGGAACGTATTTCCAATCGGAGCCCAACATGTCGGCGCCGGCGAGCGTACGCGCGCCCCACAACACGTTGCCGAAAACCGGGAACGCGCGGATGCAATTCAACCCCAACGGATTGAGTCGACCATTCGCGGGATCGTCCAACTTGAACGTCAACTCCGGTACGCCCGACAAAGAGGCTTCGAGTCCGGCCGGCGCCTTCCACACGCCGCGTTGCGCGTCGGTGCGCGCCATGATGCCGGCGACCGCGCCGCAGGGCACAAACGTATCGAGACGATTTTCTTGCAAGGGATCCGGCATTCGCAGCCGCGGAAAATAAACCGCCGCGTTGGTCGAGAGATCGGTGCCGATCGCAGTGCGAATGGTGTTGATGCCGCTCTCGGCGTCGTCGGTGTCGCCCCAATCGGACGGCGGATCGATAATCAACATCGCGCGGCGATACTTACAATACGCCGCGGCTTTCGCGAGCGTGTTGTTTTCATCCACGTCGGTGTCGAATGTCAGCGGCGGGATGCACAAAAGATTGAACAAATCGGCGTTATCGAGCGCGTAAATGCCCTTGCGATCCGCTTTAAGCGAATCGGCGGCGATTTGATTATCGGTGACATCCGAGCCATCGGTACCGGCGGAGTTCGCCGCGACGTATTTGGTGGCGTCGGTCGGATCGTCGGAATTCGTAATCGTCGCCGTCGGACGCTGCGTCGGCGCCGTGCCTTTTACGTTGACCAAGGCCGAATCTTGTTTCAACACCGTGGTGACGTAACGTGCGTTGTTCGGATCGCTCGAAAGATTTAAGAACGTCTCCGTTCGCAGCACCGTGGTCGAACTGGGCGCCGCCAACTCTTGTATCGTCAGCGTATAAAGACTGGTTGGATCTTTCGTGGCTTCGTAATTGACCGA
>JAHFQD010000137.1 GCA_023266455.1 Candidatus Muproteobacteria bacterium | reverse complement strand
GATCGCTTGCGCCAAATCCGGCACACGCACGACGCATAGGACCGGGCCGAAAATTTCTTCACGATAAATACGCATCGCCGGCGTGACGTGGTCGAAAATCGAACCGCCTAAAAAGAAACCGCGTTCGGGTACTTTGTGTTGGCGGCCATCGACCACCAGCGCGGCGCCGGCGCGCACGCCGTCGTCGATGTAATCCAGAATTCGCTGTCGATGCGCTTGCGTCACCACCGGCCCCATTTCCATCGTCGGATCGTCGCCAGCACCGATTTTAAGTTCGCGTACGCGTTGCGCTAATGCCTTCACCAACGGATCCGCGCTAGCACCGACAGCGACCGCCACCGAGATCGCCATGCAGCGTTCGCCCGCCGAACCGTAAGCGGCACCGATCAGCGCGTCCACGGTCTTGTCGAGATCGGCGTCCGGCATCGCCACCAAATGATTCTTGGCACCGCCGAGCGCCTGCACGCGTTTGCCGGCGGCGCAGGCGGTGGCATAAATGTATTGCGCGATCGGCGTCGAACCGACGAAGCTCATCGCATCGACACCGGCATGCGCCAACAACGCGTCGACCGCGGATTTATCGCCCTGCACCACGTTGAAAACACCGTCGGGTAATCCGGCCTGCCGTAACAAGTCGGCCAACATCAAACTCGGACTCGGATCGCGCTCGGACGGCTTGAGTACGAAACTGTTACCGCAAGCGATCGCCATGGGGAACATCCACATCGGCACCATGACTGGAAAGTTGAATGGCGTGATACCGCCACATACACCGAGCGGCTGGCGCAATGTCCAGGCGTCGACGCCGTTGGCGACTTGCTCGGTGTATTCGCCCTTGAGCAATTCCGGAATGCCGCACGCGTATTCGACAACTTCCAAACCGCGAACGACTTCGCCTTTCGCATCCGCCAACACTTTGCCATGCTCGCGCGTGATCGCCGCGGCAAGATCGTCCATGTGTTTTTCGATTAATTCTTTAAAGCGAAACATCACGCGCGCACGTTTCAGCGGCGGCGTTTGCGACCATTCGCCGAATGCCGCGCGCGCGGCGAACACGGCGGCGTCGACATCGGCGTCCGTCGCATAACGCACGCGCGCCGAGACATCGCCAGAAGCAGGATTGAAAACATCGCCGAAACGATCGCCGGCGCCAGCAACGCGAACGCCGTTGATGTAATGGCCGATGGAGATGATGTCGTGGGTTGCTTGGCGCATGGCATGCCCTCTTTACTCAACGTCTACTAATAATAAGCAGCGTCTTATCGACCGCGCGCTAAATAATCCCGCGATTGCATCTCGATAAGACGGCTCAAGGTTCGATCGAACTCGAATACCAACGAACGCGCCGCCGTATCGGCCAGCAACGAATCGCGTTTGAGCAAATGGTCCGGCGACACGTCGGCCGAGAGCAGTAGTTTGACGCGGTTGTCGTATAAAACATCCACCATCAATGTGAATCGGCGCGCTTCGTTCATCGTCTCGGGACCGAGACGCGGCACGTTCGATACGATTACCGTATGGAATTCCTTGGCGATCTCAAGATAATCCAGTTGAGAACGGCCCCAACCGCAGATAACGCTGAAATCGAACCAGACGACGCCACCGGCCAAATGACGATAGGCGATAACGCGATTCTCGATTTCCAGCGGTGCCGATTCTTTTTCCGTTTCCGCGATACGTTCGAACGCCTCCATCAACGCCTTATCCGCGGCTTCGCCGAGCGGCGTGTGATACATGCGTAAGCGCTCAAGCGCGCGCCGGCGATAATCGACACCGCTGTCGACTTCGACCACGTCCAGATGTTCCTTGAGCATGCGGATCGTCGGCAAGAAATCGTCGCGCTTAAGACCGTCTTTGTATAACTCGTCGGGCGCGTAGTTCGACGTCATGCAATACACCACGCCTAAATCCATCGTGCATTGCAGCAAGCGGCCCAAGATCATGGCGTCGGCGACGTCGTTCACATGCATTTCGTCGAAACAAATTAAACGCCAGCGCTGACTCAACCGCCGCGCCAACGCGTCGAGCGGATTTTTCTGCCCCTTGAGCGTGTCGAGTTCGCGATGCACGTCGCGCATGAAGTGATGGAAATGCACGCGATACTTACGCTCCAGCGGCACGCAGTGGTAGAAACTGTCCATGAGGAAACTCTTACCCCGTCCTACGCCACCCCACAAATAAACGCCGCGCGGCAACTCGGCGCGCAACAACAAGCGCCGCAACGGCGTGCGCCGCTTTTGCTTATAAACGCTCCATTCGTTATAGAGACGCTGCAAATGATCGACCGCGCGCTCCTGCGCGGCGTCGGCGACGAATCCACGACGCTCGAGCGCGCGATGGTAGACCGCGCGCACATCGAGACCTGCCGCATCGGCGGATGGCGTTTGGTTTGTGTCGCTCATCGCGTCACGGCAATAACACCGTCGAACCTGTGGTGCGGCGCGCTTCCAAATCCCGATGCGCCTGCGCCGCTTCGCGCAGCGGATAGGTTTGATTGACGGCGATTTTCACCACGCCTTTCTTCACCACACCGAATAACTCGCGTGCGCTTTGGACTAAGTTTTCGCGCTTAGCGACGTACGTCGTTAATGTCGGCCGGGTCACGAATAACGAACCTTTCTGCGACAAAATACCGATACTGAACGCCGGCACCGCGCCGGAGGCGTTACCGTAGCTCACCATTAATCCGAGCGGCATTAAGCAATCGAGCGAATCTATAAAGGTGTCTTTGCCGACGCCGTCGTACACCACCGGGACACCTCGGCCCTTGGTGATTTCGCGTACGCGCTGGGACACTTTTTCTTTCGATGTGACGATGATGTGCTTACAGCCGACTTTTTTAGCCAGCAGCGCTTTTTCGTCGCTGCCGACGGTGCCGATCACGATCGCGCCCAGGTATTTCGCCCATTGGCACAATATCTGACCCACGCCACCGGCAGCCGCGTGCACAAGGATGGTGTCGCCTTTTTTAACTTTGTACGTTTGTCGCAGCAAATATTGTGCAGTGAGGCCTTTGAGCATCATCGCCGCCGCGGTCTTGTCGTCGATACCGCCGGGAAGCTTCACCAGACGTTCCGCCGGTCGCAGCGCGACTTCGGCGTAGGCGCCGATCGGTTGCGCGTAGGCAACGCGGTCACCGACTTTGAATTCTTTAACCTTCGGACCTACTGCTTCCACCACACCGGCGCCTTCCACGCCCAACGTGGTCGGCAACGCCACGGGATACAAACCCGAGCGATGATAGGTGTCGAGAAAGTTCAAACCGATGGCGGTATTGCGTACGCGCACTTCACCGACACCGGGTTTGCCAACCTCAACCTCTTCCCAGCGCATTGTTTCCGGACCGCCGGTTTCGTGAATGCGGATAGCGCGCGGCATACAAGACTCCTATGGAAAACATGGCGATTAGGGGCGCCATTAAATCATATAATTCGAGACCCACGCTGATGGCGGATCGAGATGACCCTGCTGCTGTCCGACGTCGAATTACACCGTCACCCGCGCGCGTTGCACATTCGCAGCGCGACTGCGCTCGCCGTCACCAGTTCCGCCGTCGTCGGTAGCGAACTGCCGCACACGCGCCATATCGTCAACATGGGCGTGTCGAATCGCTATAGCGGCGATCACGTCGGCGATTTACACGAGGTCGCCCGAGAACTGCACATCGACGAACCCTTCGTCGGTATGCTGACCGCCGCGCGACTCGAGATGGCGTACGTTGCCGTCGAACGTCGGGGCGACGTATCGCTCGCGGTGGTCGCCACCGTGGGGCTCAGCCAACCGACTGCCGCGGGCCGGACACGCGCGTTACCCGATCTAACGCCACCCCCTGGAACGATTAATATCGTTTTGCTCATCGACGGCCGCGTGCCGCCATCGGCGCGGGTGAACGCCGTCATTACCGCTACCGAAGCCAAAACGCTGGCGCTTTTCGAAACCGACGTGCGCACGGTCGAGGGTTTTCCGGCGACCGGTACCGGCACCGATGCAATCGTCGTCGCCAGCACGGAACGCGGAAAATGGTTGGAATATAGCGGTCCACTTACGCCGATCGGCGAATTGATCGGCGATACGGTAAGACAAGCGGTATCGCGAGCGACGACCGCCTGGCGCACGGTGGTAGCGGCTCAATAACGTTCTAGAATCTGTAACTATGCAAACTCGAATATGGTTGTGCCTGTTCCTAACGCTCGCCGGCGCATCTGTCGCTCGCGCGGACAACGTCACCGCGGTCACGGAAAACGCGTTCCCGCTTTCCTTCGAGCGTGATGGAAAAGTCGACGGTCACGCCACCGCGCTGGTCGAAGAAACTTTTCGCCGTGCCGGTTTCGAATACAAAATCGAACTGTATCCGTGGGCGCGCGCACTCAACATGGCGACCAACGATCCCAACGTCCTGATTTATTCCATCGCCAGAACGCCGGAGCGAGAACCGCAATTCAAGTGGGTCGGCGAGATCATGCCGATTCGTTATAGTTTGTACAAAATGCGCGACCGACACGACATCGTCATCAAAACCTTGGACGACGCCAAGAAATATCGCATCGGCATTCTGAAAGACGACACGCGCGCGAAATATTTAGCGCAACATGGATTCTCGGAAGGACTGACGCAAGGACTGCAAGAAGTAACGACCAACGCCCTCAATTTACGCAAACTCGAAAGCGGTCGGATCGATTTGGTACCGCTGAGTCGGTTGGGTGTCGCCGGCCTATGCAAAAGTGAGGGATTCGATTGCGGTCAATTCGAAGTGGCGTTCGATCTCGATCTGCCCGCCAACTATTTATACATGGCCTTCAGTAAAACGACGCCGGACGCGGTCGTCGATAAAGCGCGCAATGCCTATAGCGCGTTAAGGAAGGAAGGTGTCGTGCAAAAAATTCTAGGCGAGTACTGGCCCAAAGACGGTGTGCATTAAGCACGCCGTTACGGCGTGATTTGCAGAACCACCAACTGACCGTTCAACAAGCGATAACGCAACCGCACCTTCACACCCTGGCGCAAATTCCCCGAGCGCGCAGCGGCATCGGACAACACGAACGCGGTATCGTCCACCACCAAAGCGCGTTTGCTGACATCGACCCAGCCGATAACGCCTTCGAAGTAATTGGTATCGTATTCCAGCGGCGTGTCGGCCACGGCGACATTGGCGGCGAACAGCAAGCCGGCGAACGTCAGCAACGCGGAGCGAGTCAGTCGTTTGATCGATGTTAGCGGCTTCATATTTACGTCTCCAAAATCCGAACCCGACCACCCCTCCCCGATTAGAAGAGGGGCTCGGTTCGTTATTGATTGATGATCAATTGACGCCACGACTGCCGACCGCGATCGGTATCGCCGGGCGCTTCCTTGTAATAACTTGGCGCCGAGTCGCCGCTGGCTTGGACTTCGATCTTATAGTCCACGCCTTCGCCGTGCAGAATCGTGCGTGGCACTGGGCTGCCGCGACGTCCGGCGGACGGTAATTCTTGACCGGCACCAGTGCCCGTTCGCAGCACCACGTTGTCGCTGCCATTCGTGCTCACGGAGCCGTCGCCATTAGTGTCGTATGGCGAATCGGTAAGTCTTCCGCCCGAAGCGAAATCCAATTCCATTTGCCAACCATACGCGCCCGGCGAACAAGGATCGTCGGTCGGCACGTAGGTCGTGAAGATCAAATGCCCGCCTTTGAGATCCATGTTGGTTATCTGGCGTTCGCCTTTATCCGGCAGATCCATACGCCAGCCGAGATAACCGCTCATGCTCTTGTCGGTTCGCCAACTAATGGCATTATTGGTC
>JAHFQD010000136.1:2978-5806 GCA_023266455.1 Candidatus Muproteobacteria bacterium | reverse complement strand
GTGGTCTCCGACTAGACGAGGGATTTTCGCTGATTCGATGGAGGAATATTCATCGACTCGCGATACTTGGCGACAGTGCGGCGCGCGACGTGGATACCTTGCTGCGCCAGGATATCGGCGATCTTGCTGTCGCTGATGGGCTTGGTGGAAATTTCGGACTCGACCAATTTCTTGATCAATGAACGAATCGCCACCGACGAGCAAGTGCCGCCGTCGGCGGTAGCGACGTGGCTTGAGAAGAAATATTTGAGCTCGAACACGCCGCGTGGCGTGAGCATGTATTTGTTCGTGGTCACGCGCGATACCGTGGATTCGTGCATGTCGACGGCTTCGGCGACGTCGTGCAGTACCAACGGTTTCATGGCTTCGGGGCCGTGATCGAAAAACGCGCGTTGGCGATCGACGATGGTGCGCGCGACCTTGAGCAGCGTATCGTTGCGGCTATTGATGCTTTTGATGAACCAACGCGCTTGTTGCAATTGGTCTTGGAGATAACGATTTTGCACGCTGGCGTCGCCGCGGTGAATCATGCGCTCGTACTGATTATTGATACGTAATCGCGGCGCTATTTCTGAATTGAGTTCGGCGCGCCACACGCCTTTGAATTTTTTCACGATAACGTCGGGGATGACGTAATTCGCCGGCGCCGATTGCACCGTCGAACCAGGACGCGGATTAAGGCGTTGGATCATCTGTATCGCGCGTTGGAGTAATTCCGGCGTCGTTTTAAGCGCCCGGCGTAGCGCTACATAATCGCGTGTGGCGAGCAGCGCCAGATTCTCCGTCGTCGCGAGCGCGCGGGCGCAGACGACGTCGGGACAGAGTTTCGGATCGAGCCCTTTCAATTGCAGCCTTAGGCATTCGCCCAAGTCGCGCGCGCCGACACCGACGGGGTCGTAGTTTTGGATTTGATGGAGCACCGCTTCGATTTCATCCGCCTCGGCGCGCATATCGGTTTTCAACAGCGCTTGTTGCACGTCTTCGATGGAGCAAGAGAGATAACCTTCCTCGTTGATGGCGTCGATCAGCGCTTGCGCGATTGGCTTGTCATCGACGGAAAACGGCGTCATGTGCATCTGCCACAAGAGGTGGTCGCGCAGCGTTTGTTGCGGGCTATTGCGGCCATCGATATCCGGGGCATCGTCGTCGGAGCGGGTAGTGGAGGCTTTAGGTGAGTCGAATACCTCAGCCCAGTCGCCGTCGCCGCTGCTGTCTTCGATGGTGCCGCGTTCCATGGTGACGTCGGCAGGGGTGAGGTCGTCGTCGGATTCGGTACGGGTCTCGGTAATTTCCGTTGTGGGAGTATCGGTTCCATTGCCCTCGCCGTCGGTTTTGCCGTCGCCTTCGCCCAGTTCGCGTTCTTCGAGTAAGGGATTGCTTTCGAGTGCTTCCTGGATTTCCAACTGCAACTCAGCGGACGACAATTGCAGCAGCCGTATGGCTTGCTGCAGTTGCGGAGTGATGGTCAGGTGTTGACCAAGACGAATATCCAGCGACTGCTTCATGATTCCGAGGTGCCAACCGTTTGGTTAAGTGCCTTTCCGTAGGCGGGGTAAGGTGCCGCTTTTGACGTCTCTACTTGAAAGCTTAGTCGACTTCGTGGAGTGCGGAAGGCAGCTTATTCTGTGATTCGCCGTTACAGTCGGAAGTCCTGCCCGAGATAGACCCGCTTGACATCTTCGTTATATAGAATCTCTCCCGGGGTCCCGGCGGTCAAGACGCGTCCGTCGCTTAATATGTAGGCATGATCGCAAATCTTCAGCGTTTCGCGCACGTTGTGATCGGTGATCAGCACCCCGAGTCCGCGTTGTTGCAAATGGCGGATCATGTTTTGAATCTCGATAACGGAAATCGGATCGACGCCGGCGAACGGCTCATCGAGCAAAATAAAACGCGGGTTGGTCGCGAGCGCGCGTGCGATTTCGACGCGGCGACGTTCGCCGCCGGAGAGGCTGATGCCCAGCGCCTCGCGACGTTCGACGATATTTAAATCGCGCAGCAATTCTTCGAGCAATTGCGTGCGTCCGGCGCGGTCTAAGTCCTTCCGCGTTTCCAATATTCCTTGGATGTTTTCTTCCACTGTCAGGTTACGGAACACCGACGCCTCTTGCGGCAAATAGCCTAAGCCCAGACGCGCGCGTCGGTGCATCGGAAAGCGGCTGATGTCGTGGTTGTTGAGTTTGATCGTGCCACTGTCGGTTGGAACTAAGCCGACGATCATATAGAAGCAGGTCGTCTTGCCGGCGCCGTTGGGTCCGAGTAGACCGACGATTTGACCGGCCGCGACTTGTAACGAGACGTTGTGAACGACTTGCCGTCCTTTGTAGCGCTTACTGAGATTTTCCGCGACCAGCGTGCTCATGGGGTATCGCTCTTCGGCGGGCTCGGTTGGATGACGGCGTAAACGCGTCCGTCTTCGTTGCCGGCGCCCGTGGCCGCGAGGCGTTTGTCGTTTAGCGAGTAGTGCAATTGTTCCGCGCGAAATTCATCGCCGTCTTGGCGCAACCATACGTTGCCGTACATTTCGATTTCGCGTGTGTCGGTATGGAACACCATGCGATTGGCGTTGCCCAGCACTTCACTGTCGCGCCCGCTGGCCATTCCGCGGATGCGGACCTGCTTCCCGGTGGCGATGATGAGGTTCATTTGGCCTTTGCTTGTGCGCACTTCGACGCGTTCGGCGTCCATGCGCATACTGCCTTGGATCACAACCACGTTGCCGCGATAAATCGCGACGCCGGTTTTCTCGTCCATGTCGACTTTAGCGGCGCTGATCTGCAACGGCTGATCGCGGTCTTCCTTCAGCGCCTGCGCGGCGGGGGCGGCGG
>JAHFQD010000136.1:0-2968 GCA_023266455.1 Candidatus Muproteobacteria bacterium | reverse complement strand
AACGATAACCACAGTGCCCATCGAGAGAACCGCTGGGATCGCATCATTCGCTGCGATCCAATTTCAGCGTAAGCGTTTCGGCGTGCACGTCGCCGCCAGCGTCGCGCGGGTCGCGGCCCTTGGCCACGTGCACGTCGCCGACGAGTCGGATGACGTCGAATTCTTTCGGTAAATATCCCTCGACGGCGACGGCGTGCGTCGCGGCGCGCCCGGGGTTGTATTGGATCACGTAAGGCTTGTCGATAAGGCTCGCGCCATCGTCGGCGAAATGCTTCAGCCGTTGGCCGCTGATTTCCATTTGCGGTTGACCGTCGGACGCCATCTGCGTCGCGTGAAAATTTTCCACGATGTAATCGGGATCGTGGCGTTGTTTACCGGTGTAGGTCCATTCGGCGGTCGTCGTTATCCGCGTTATCCACCACGAGCCGGCGGCGAGCGCGATTAAAATTCCAGCGGTGAGTAATTTAGTGCCGTCGATTTTCATGCACGCGTTCCGGGATTCACGTAGCGCCGGATTTCGGCGTCGTACGTCCCTTGCGCGTACAAGATCGCTTCCGCTAGTTCGCGTGCCGCGCCGCGTCCGCCGGGCGAGGGCGCGGTCCAATGCGCGTGATGTTGCACGAAGGCATGCGCGTCGCCCACGGCCACGGCCAATCCCACTTCCAGCATGACCGGTAAGTCCATGAGGTCGTCGCCCATGTACGCCGTTTGTTCGGCGGTAATGCTGAGTTCGGCGAGCAATTTGCGATAAACCGGTAATTTTTCTTTGCAGCCTTGATGCACGTGCTTGATGTCGAGTTCGGCCGCGCGTCGTTCCACCGCGCGCGAGCGGCGACCGGTGATGATACCGATGGTGATGCCATGGCGCGCCAACATGCGCAGACCGTGACCATCTTTGATGTCGAACGCTTTGTATTCGTCTTCGTTGCCGAGAATCACGCGACCGTCGGTGAGCACGCCGTCGACATCGAATAACACGAGTTTGATTTTCGACGCACGTTCCATGACGTCGCGACTGATTTTGAACGGCGGCTTGAATAATTTATTCGTCATGCGGATCGATCCCTCGAATTACATCACGCCAGCGCGCAGCAGATCGTGCATGTTGAGCGCGCCGAGTACGCGATTGTCGGCGTCGACGACGAACAGTCCGTTGATTTTGTGCGTGCGCATGAAATACACGCTCTCCGCCGCTAAGCGATCGGCGGTTTCGGTTTTGGGATCGCGCGTCATGACGTCGACCGCTTTCGCGGTGTGAACGTCGACACCGCGATGAAGAATGCGGCGCAAGTCGCCGTCGGTGATGATGCCAACGAGCCGGTTTTGTTTGTCGACCACGGCGGTCATGCCCAGCCCTTTACCGGTCATTTCCAGCAACGCTTCGCGCAGACCGGCGTCGTCGTGCACCAGTGGAATCTGATCCCCGGTATGCATGATGTCGGAGACGTACAGCAATAAGCGCCGTCCCAGCTTGCCGGCCGGATGCGAACGCGCGAAATCTTCGGTAGTGAATCCGCGCGCTTTCAGCAACGCCACCGCGAGCGCGTCGCCCATCGCCAGCGCCGCCGTGGTGCTGGCGGTAGGCGCGAGGTTAAGCGGGCAGGCTTCTTTTTCCACCGCGCAGTCGAGCACCGCATCGGCTTGGCGCGCGATGCCGGAATCGGTGTTGCCGGTGAGCGCGATGAGTTTTACGCCCATGCGTTTGATGATGGGAAGAATCGTCAAGATTTCTTCGGTTGCGCCGGA
This sequence comes from Candidatus Muproteobacteria bacterium, assembly GCA_023266455.1. GTDB lineage: Bacteria > Pseudomonadota > Gammaproteobacteria > Acidiferrobacterales > Sulfurifustaceae > JAHFQD01. The sequence continues at coordinate 1,222 of JAHFQD010000136.1, read as the reverse complement.
GTTGGAAATCGCCAGCACGACGTCTTGCGGCATGATCATGCCGATGTCGCCATGCGAGGCTTCGCCAGGGTGCACGAAGAACGCCGGCGTACCGGTAGACGATAGCGTCGCGGCGATTTTGCCACCGATGTGTCCCGACTTACCCATGCCAGTGACGACGACGCGACCTTGGCATTCGTGAATGATGCGACAGGCGAGTGCGAACTGACCGTTCACGCGTTCGGCGAGCTGTTTGAGCGTCTCCGCTTCCAAGCGGATCACTTCGCGTCCGAGTTGTTCGTAAGAGAACGAATCCTTCATAGGCGTGGTCACGCGAGCGTCGGCAGATGGTTTAATGGTACACCGCTAAATGACTGTTTCCGCGCGAGTATAGCGTAAAGCGTCTATCGGCAAGCTGGCATTCTCGTTGTGGTGACGGTTCAATAACGGTCATTGTGGCGCGCAGATTCTTAATATAGATAAGACCATGACGTTTAAAGATCATTTCTCGCATGTCGCCGTCGACTACGCCAAATACCGTCCCGACTACCCGCCGGAATTGTTCCAATATCTTTCGACCTTACCGCCGCAGCGCGAGCATGCTTGGGACGTCGGCACCGGCAACGGGCAAGCCGCCTTGGGTTTAGCGCCATGGTTCGAGCGTGTGACGGCGAGCGATCCCAGTGCGGAGCAGATTCGGCAAGCGTCGCTGCACCCGAAAGTGCGATACGCCGTGGCGCCGGCGGAACGGACGGATCTCGCCGACGCCAGCGTCGATCTCATCACCGTCGCACAGGCGCTGCATTGGTTCGACTTCGAACGCTTCTATAAAGAAGCTCGGCGGGTGTTGAAACCGCAAGGGGTGATCGCCGCGTGGACCTATGGTCTGTGCAGCGTGACCCCGGCGGTCGATGTGGTCGTGCGTGGTTATTACACCGATGTCGTCGGTTCGTATTGGCCACCCGAGCGCCGGTACGTCGACGAGCGTTACGAAACGATTCCATTTCCGTTCGTCAAACTCGAAGCGCCGGCGTTCGGCATTCGCGCGCAATGGAGTCTGGAAGATTTTCGCGGCTATCTCGAAACTTGGTCGGCGGCGCGTGGTTATCGGCAAGCGCAGGGGAGCGATCCGCGCGACCGCGGCGACGACGCGCTGCGGGCGGCATGGGGTACGTCCGCATCACACGAGATGGTTTGGCCGCTTTATCTACGGGTCGGTTGCCTATCGTAACGTGTCGCGCTG
>JAHFQD010000135.1:3469-5856 GCA_023266455.1 Candidatus Muproteobacteria bacterium | reverse complement strand
AATACCGGTACGAGCGCGATGCGGGATAGCGTCAGTAAATTCGGTAGTTGCGCAATGCCAACGGCCATGGGCCCGCACGCTAGCCCGGGAGCTGCGCCGAAGTCAACAGTAAATATCGACGACTGAATTTAGCGAGGTGCGGCTAGTGTAAAAACAAACCCGCGTTAGGAGGAACCGCTATCTCAGTTAACCCCACCAACCCAAATCTCCGAAAGAAAAAAAACCATCGGCAAGTTTCTCTAGACCGCCTCGCTCATCGGCGAAGGTTATATTTTGAGCCGCTAAGGTGCCATTCTTCGGATCGCTGTCGTCATCGCCGGTAAATTTTCCGGTGACGTCCTTATTGCAGTCGACGTCGAGATCGGACATCGTATCGGCGCCCTTCGGAAAATTGTTGCAGGTAAATGTTTCTTGTAAGGTCAACGTCGAATTGCCGCCGTTGCCGCGTGGATCGGCAACCGTAAAAGATAAAACATCGGAACCGCCGGTAACGAGTCCACGCTGGACGTGGATCGAGACATTCATCCCGTTGACGTTACCGACATCGATCGTTCCACCGGTGTTATCCGCATCGGCGACGACGGTATCGCCATCCTTGAGTTCACCCGTTAGAGGGTTGTAGCTATATACCTTGTCTTGGTTGTTCGTATCGTTGTGAACCTTGACGGTGTTATAGCGAGTATCGAGCGTTACATTACCGCCCTTGACGCCGTCGACCTGGTAAACGCCGCCGGAGCGCAGCTTCTCCGCGTCTTCGTGATAACTAATCCGATAAGGATCGACCATGCCCGAGGAACCGCTTGAGATCTGCATAACCACTCCCTGTGTTACGTAACGAGACCGGACGATAGAGGCCGCAGATTAAGAAAACGTTACAAAATGCTGAGAGAAATGTGACATCACTCACGGGTAGGTTCCCTTTACCGCCAGTGACACCGAACTCGGTTTACAGCCCGCGCCGCCGCCAATACCATACGCACTCTCGAACGGTCCCGATTCCCGTGGCAAATAAACCAACGCTCACTTACCGCGATGCCGGCGTCGATATGGATGCTGGCGACGCTCTCGTCGAAGCCATTAAACCCATCGCGCGCTCCACCATGCGCCCCGGCGTACTCGCCGGTATCGGCGGCTTCGGCGCGATGTTTCAAATTCCACCGGGGCAATACCAAGAACCGGTGCTGGTCGCCGGCACCGACGGTGTCGGAACGAAACTTAAACTCGCGATTGATCTCAATCGTCACGACACCATCGGCATCGATTTGGTTGCGATGTGCGTCAACGACATCGTTGTGCAAGGCGCGGAGCCGCTGTTCTTTCTGGATTATTTCGCCACCGGCAAACTCAACGCGCACCGCGATCCGCAAATCATCGCCGGCATCGGTGAAGGCTGCCGCCAAGCCGGTTGCGCACTGGTCGGCGGCGAGACCGCCGAGATGCCCGGCATGTACAGCGGCGACGATTACGATCTCGCGGGGTTTGCGGTCGGCGTGGTGGAAAAATCGAAGATCATCGACGGCTCGGCGGTAAAAGCCGGCGACGTACTCTTAGGCATCGCGTCAAGCGGTCCGCATTCCAACGGTTACTCGTTGGTGCGCCGCATCATCGACGTGAGCCATGCAAAATTGGATCAATCCTTCGAAGGGCGTCCGCTCGGCGAAGCCTTGCTGACGCCGACGCGTATCTACGTCAAACCGTTGCTCGCATTGATGCGCGCTATGCCGGTGCACGCGTTGGCGCACATCACCGGCGGCGGATTGCCCGGCAACGTTCCGCGCGTTCTTCCGGAAACGATGCGCGCGGTAATCGACGCCAAACGCTGGAAACGGCCGGCGATCTTTAATTGGTTGCAAGAGCAAGGCAACGTTGAGGACGCGGAGATGTACCGCACGTTCAACTGCGGTCTCGGCATGGTCGTGGTGGTCAACACCACCGACGCCGAACGCGCGATCGCGTTTTTAAATCAGCAAGGCGAGCACGCGACGGTCATCGGACAGATCGAACCCTATACGGGTAAAGATTGGGAGAACGAGGCCGTCGTCATCCGTCCATGAAGCGCGGCGGGATGGTCATTCTGGTTTCCGGGCGCGGCAGCAATATGCAGGCGATCCTGGAAGCCGTCAAAACCGACGCTATCCCCGCCGACGTGTACGCGGTCATCAGTAACGTCGCGAACACAGCGGCGCTGACTCTCGCGCAAGCCGACGGTATTCCCACCGACATCGTTTCGCATCGCGACTACGTCACGCGCGCCGAATTCGATGCCGCCTTAGCACAGACGATCGATCGCTACGCGCCGCAGCTCGTCGTGCTCGCCGGCTTCATGCGCGTACTGACAGAAGATTTCATTCATCGCTACGAAGGGCGCTTGATCAATATCCACCCTT
>JAHFQD010000135.1:684-3459 GCA_023266455.1 Candidatus Muproteobacteria bacterium | reverse complement strand
CATTTCGTCACGCCGGAAGTCGACGCCGGACCGATCGTCATTCAAGCCGCGGTGCCGGTGCTGCCCGATGATTCCGTCGACACGCTGGCGGCGCGCGTGCTCAAAGAAGAGCATCGGATTTATCCGCTCGCGATCCGTTGGTTCTTCGAAAACCGCCTCGCGATCCACGATAGCCGCGTGCTGCTCGACGGCGCGATACGCTTGGAGCAGGGTTTTGTCGGAACGCACACCGGATGACATTTCGATTTAGGACGACAGCGTTATGAGCGATTTTTTACCCTCGCGCGCCTGGTGGCGCGCTTTCTTCACATCGCCGGATACCTGGTGGCAAATCGGTGCGCTCGTGGCAATCGTGTTAGCGATTTGGGCAATCGTGAAATATCTACGCCATCACACGTCGCCATCGACCAACGCCGGCAGCATGATGGATGTCGGACGCAGTACGATCCGCATTACCTTACCGGCGCTTTTTCCGGCGTTGCTGTGGGTAGGATTGATCGTCGTCGTCACTATCTTTCGTAAATTAGATCTTGCCACCGACATCTTGCGTCCCGCGGTGTTGCTCTCCGGTGCCGCGGCGTTGGTGCGCGGCGGTCTGCTGGTCTTGCGTCATAGCTTCGACGAGCGCAGCCGCGTGCAAGCCTGGGAAGGTATGCTGACGGTCACCGTTTGGGGCATCGCGGCGCTGCATATCCTAGGATGGCTTCCGTTCGTCGAACGCACGTTGGACGAATACGCGTTCAGCTTCGGCAAGATCCGCATTTCGGTATTCAATATCGTGAGCCTCGTGCTCATGATCGCGTTGATGCTATTGGTGGCGTTGTGGTTGTCGAACGTCATCCGTTGGCAAGTCACGAAGAGTCGCTTGCTCGACGAAAGCATGAAGCTCGCGCTAACCAAACTGTCCACATTCATTTTGCTGACCATCGCGGTAGTCGTCGCCATGTCGTCGGCCGGTATCGACCTGACGGCGTTCGCGGTTTTCAGCGGCGCGCTCGGCGTCGGCCTCGGGCTTGGTTTGCAACGCGTGATCAGTAATTTCGTGAGCGGATTTATTCTGGTCTTCGAAGGTTCCATCCGACCGGGCGACGTCATCAAAATCGGCAACGATCGCGGCGCGGTGCATTCGCTGCGCGCGCGTTACGTCGTGGTGCATACCGACGAAGGACTCGATTTATTCGTACCGAACGAAACGCTGCTGACCTCGCAGATCACAAAATCGTCGATCGAACATGGCAACAAAGTCCGCTTCAATGTCAGCGTGCAAATCGCGCTCGATAAAAATCCGGAAGCCGCGTTGGAATTGTTGTTGCGCCTGGCACGCGAGAATCCGAACGTGTTGAGCGATCCGGCGCCGATGGCAACTGTCGAGGGGTTCACCGAAAACCGCACCAATTTAGAACTCAGCGGTTGGATCGAGAATACCGCTTTCGGCCTCGAAACCATCCGTTCCGATTTATGCCGCCGTATTTGGCAAGAATTTAGGGCGTCTGGGCTGGCTTTTACCTAAGGCATAGTTTCTATTGCCATAACTACCCCCCTCACCGCTATACTTAGCCTGTTCTAACCTCCCAAAGAGCGAAATTATCAATGTTTCTTCTTGAAGGTCTAATTGCCCTGCCTTGGTGGGGTTATGTTCTCGTAGCACTCCTGTTCACGCACATTACGATTGTCTCTGTCACTATCTTTCTCCATCGTAATCAAGCGCATCGGGCGCTCGACCTCCATCCGATCGTTTCGCACTTCTTCCGTTTCTGGCTGTGGCTCACCACCGGTATGGTGACCAAACAATGGACGGCGATTCATCGCAAGCATCATGCGTACTCTGACAAACCGGGCGATCCGCACAGCCCGCAGGTCTTCGGCATCAATAAAGTTCTTTGGGATGGCGCCGACCTCTACCGGTTGGAAGCGAAAAATCAGGAAACCATCGACAAATACGGCCATGCAACGCCGGACGATTGGCTTGAGCGCAACCTCTACGCGCCGCGCCACGGCTACGGCATTTTCCTGATGATGCTCATCAACTTCATCTGCTTCGGCCCGATCGGCATCACCATTTGGGCAGTGCAAATGGCGTGGATTCCGTTCTTCGCGGCCGGCATCATCAACGGCGTCGGTCATTACTGGGGCTACCGCAATTACGAAGTCAGCGATACCTCAACCAACATCGTTCCTTGGGGTTTCCTCGTCGGCGGCGAAGAATTGCACAACAATCACCACACCTTCGCCAGCTCCGCCAAGTTTTCTTCTAAATGGTGGGAACTCGACATCGGTTGGGTCTATATCCGCGCGATGGAACTCGTTGGTTTAGCGAAGGTGAAAAAGATTCCGCCGGAACTGACCTACGATACGGCCAAGCAGCATATCGACATCGAAACCGTCAAAGCGGTTATCAACGCTCGCTTCGTGGTGTTGTCGCATTTCATGCGCGAAGTGATGTTGCGCGTCCATAGCGAAGAGTTGAAGAAAACCAAACCCGCTTGCCGCGAATCCTGGGCGTTACTCAAGAGCGCACGTCGATTGCTGATTCGTGAAGGAACTTTGCTCGACGATTCGTCTCGCAAATGGCTACATCAAGTGCTGGAAACTAATCCTAAGCTCAAGACCGTGCACGCGATGAAAGAAAAGCTCGGCGAAATCTGGAAACGCTCGGCGACGACGCAAGAGAATTTGATGCACGCGCTTCAAGATTGGTGCCGCGAAGCCGAAGCCACCGGCATCGATGCCTTACACCACTTCGCCCGCAAGATGCGTACGTATCGCTTGGCGAGA
>JAHFQD010000135.1:0-674 GCA_023266455.1 Candidatus Muproteobacteria bacterium | reverse complement strand
AGAATACCGACACCTTAAAACGGCATTGTGTAAAAAAAACAAACCCGCCTACACGGCGGGTTTTGTTTTTCTACAGTCCGTTGGGGACTGTATAAGAAACTCGGAAGTCCGTCGGCAACGCCGCGATAGCGCTTAAACGCGCGAGCGCTAAAGCCGGTTCCGCGCCCTGCCAACGCGCGCGGATCTCGGCCGCTGGAATGCGATTGATCCGTATCCGCTCACGCACTTCGACAATCTGCTCCGCGCCGCCGACGTGACGCAAATACACCGCTGGACGATCGCGCTGTTCCCCGCGCAACAACAAACGCTCGAACGCTTCACCCGTTACCTCGGGCGCTAGACGCAAGCGCAACGGTAACCGCAATTCAGCATCGGTGGTTTCGCCGACGATCAAACCGTCGCCCACTATCGCGAACGCGCGACCGGCACGCGCGTAACCAACGTCGAACTCTTGCATGCGATCGGGATCCAGGCTTAAACGCCACTTTTGTTTCTTTTCCCAGGACAGTTCAACGCTTTGGACATCGACGGCCTCACGCAGCGCGGGAAGTAAATCAGTCGCGGTCGCTACCGCTTGTTGTTCGTCTTCCGCGTGCACATGCACCGCGAGCATTCCGCGATCGTCTAAACGCGCCGCAGATAGCGAATAAACGACCACCGACGCGATGCTTAAA
>JAHFQD010000134.1 GCA_023266455.1 Candidatus Muproteobacteria bacterium | reverse complement strand
GTTCCGGATCAGAATCTCGTCGGTAAAGCGTTTCTTATCTGGTTCAGTTTGGATATGGCCAGCCCCGACAAATGGTTTTGGGAACGGATTAATTGGAATCGCATCGGCGATTCGATTCACTGACTCGAGGAAAGCAGAATGAACACGCAGCGCTATCAAAAAGGCTTGACGTTTTGGAGTTTGTGTTTCGTGCTCGGCGTATTGGCCTTTGTGTTGTTCGTTGGTTTCAAGTTGATTCCTCCCTACCTGACAGATATGAATATCTCCAAGGCGCTTGAGCAGCTTTCCAAACAGTCCGACGTCGGTTCCATGTCGAAGGGCGAAGCGGGCGAAGTGTTGCGTAAGCAGTTCGAGATCGATGGCATCGAAGGCGCTATCAAACTCGATAAGGATTTCACCATCGAACCACGCGGAAAGGGCCAGAAGTTATTGCGCATCCGCTACGAAGAAGTGATTCCGCTGTTTGCGAATATGTCTATCTTGATCGAGTTCGATCACCAGAAGACAGTCAAGTCGGGTGATGGCTAAGGCAAGCGAGGCGCTCTGCCGCCAGCTTGCTTATACGTTTCGCGATCCTGCGCTGTTGGCGCGCGCGCTCACGCATCGAAGCAAAGCGTCCGATCATAACGAACGTCTCGAGTTCCTCGGCGATTCAGTGCTGAATCTCGTCGTTTCCAAAGAGCTGTTCGACCGATTTCCACGATTGGATGAAGGCGATCTAACCCGCCTGCGCGCTAGCTTAGTGCGCAAGCCGGCATTGGCCGCTCATGCGCGTCGTCTCGAGCTTGGCCAATATATCGAGTTAGGCAGTGGCGAGCTTAAAAGCGGCGGTTACGATCGCGACTCGATACTTGCCGATACCTTGGAAGCTATTCTCGGCGCGATCTATCAGGACAGCGGCTTGGAGCGAACGGCGGCGGTGATTAACATACTTTATCAAGAGCAATTCGCTGAGCTCGATCCCGACGCTGTTCCGAAGGATCCTAAAACCCGCCTGCAGGAATATTTACAGAAGCATTCGTTGCCGACACCCAACTATCAGGTGATAGATGTGTCGGGCGAACCGCACAATCAACGTTTTGTCGTGGAGTGTCATGTGGATGGTTTTAAAGAAGCAATAACCGGTGAAGGAAATAGCCGTCGCGCGGCGGAACAAGAAGCGGCGGAGCGTGTTTTAACGTTATTGGCGAAATCGGCATGAGCGGAAATTTTCATAGTGGTTTGGTGACGTTGTTCGGTCGCCCCAACGTCGGCAAGTCGACGTTGCTTAATCGTTTGGTCGGCGCGAAGGTCAGTATCGTTTCCGCTAAACCGCAAACCACGCGCCATCGCATTCTCGGTATTCGTACACAAGAAAATCTGCAAGCCGTGTTCGTCGACACGCCCGGTTTGACGCGCGACATTCCGCAGCGCATTCACCGTTATATGAGCCGTTCGGCCAGCGGCAGCATCGAAGGCGTCGATTTGGCGTTATTGGTCATTACCTCCGATGGTTGGCGCAAGGAGGACGACTATCCATTACGGTTGGCGCAGACCGCGTCATGTCCGGTGATCTTGGTGGTCAATAAGATCGACCGGGTAAAAGATCCCCGGCGCTTGTTGCCGCTACTTGAAGAACTTGCGACCAAAATGAAATTCGCGGAAATTATTCCGGTTTCAGCGCGAGGCGGTAAGAACGTGGAAGCGTTAGAGGGATTGCTGCCGCGCTATCTGCCGGCACAGCCGGCGATGTATCCGGAAGATCAACTCACGGATAAAAGTGAACGCTTTCTCGCCGCCGAGTTGGTGCGCGAACAGATATTCCGGCGTTACGGCCAGGAAGTCCCTTATTCGACGGCGGTCGACATCCAAACGTTTCGCGAGGAAAAAGGATTGTTACATATTGCCGCTACGATTTGGGTCGACAAGCCGGGACAGAAGCCGATCATCATGGGCGCCAAGGGAGAAGGGCTCAAGACGATCGGCAAGAGCGCTCGGCTCGAAATGCAGAAAATATTCGGAAAGAAAATTTATCTCGAACTTTGGGTTAAAGTAAGACGCGGCTGGGCCGACAACGAACGCGCGCTACATGAGCTGGGTTACGGGAAAGAATAAACGGCGATGAGATTGCAGGGACAACCGGGTTTCGTGCTACACGCACGCGATTACAGCGAGACGAGCTTAATTCTCGAAGTGTTCGTCGCGCGTTACGGACGTTTCGGATTGATGGCCAAAGGCGCGCGCCGGCCGAGTAGTCGTGTGCGCGGTTTGCTCAAGCCGTTCCAACCCTTGTTGTTTTCATGGACGGGACGCGGCGAGTTACCCGTGCTCACCGGCGCGGAGCCGGACGGGGATATTCCAATGCTCGGCGGTGGCGCTTTGTATTGCGGCTTTTACATGAATGAATTGCTCATGCGTTTGTTGCATCGCCACGACGCGCATGAGGCCTTATACAGCGTTTATCGCGAAGCGTTGACGGCGCTTGCGCAGTCGACGAGCGCCGAAGTTGTTTTGCGGATTTTCGAGAAGCGTTTATTGGGAGAGATTGGTTACGGTTTAGTGCTGGATCGCGAAGTCGACACGCAGACGACGATCAATCGCGAGTCATGGTACGACTATCTTCCAGAACGCGGACCGGTGCGCTTGGCGCATCCCGATTTGGGAAGGGCGCAAGGCATCGCCATTCGCGGCGCGAGTCTGCTGGCGTTGGCGGAAGACAAACTTGTCGAGCCCGAAGCGTTGCGCGAAGTTAAACGGCTGATGCGCGCGGTGTTGGCGCGTTATCTCGGCGACAAACCGATTTACAGCCGCAAATTTTTTCACGGCATCACGCCGCGTTCCGTCGAGCAGACGTCGGCTGAGATCGCGTGATGATAGAGCTCGGCGTCAATATCGATCATGTCGCGACCTTACGCCAAGCGCGCGGGACGTCTTATCCCGATCCAGTGCAGGCGGCGCGCGAAGCCGAGCAGGCGGGGGCGGATGTCATCACCATCCATCTGCGCGAAGATCGCCGGCATATTCAGGATCGCGACGTCGACGCGATTCGACGCTCGATTTCGACGCGGCTGAATCTAGAAATGGCGGTGACCGATGAAATGGTCGACATCGCCCGTCGCGTTCGTCCACATGATTGTTGTCTCGTGCCTGAAAAGCGCGAGGAATTGACGACGGAAGGTGGGCTTGACGTGGTCACGCATCGCAAGCGCATTAAAGACGTATGCTCGCGTTTGGCCGATGCCGGTATTCGCGTATCGTTGTTTGTTGACGCCGATCCTTCTCAGATCGACGCCGCCGCCGAAACCGGCGCGCCGGTGATTGAGGTACACACCGGTCACTATGCCAGCGCCAAGACCGCGGACGAATGCGCCCGTGAATTGGCGCGGATAGAACAGGCGGTAAATCAGGGCATCGATCTAAAACTGCAAGTAAATGCTGGTCATGGATTGCATTACCACAACGTCCAAGCCGTCGCCGCGATTCCCGGCATCCGCGAGCTCAATATCGGTCACGGCATTATCGCGCGCGCCATGTTCACGGGTCTGCAAGAAGCGGTGCGTGAGATGAAGCGACTCATGCGCGAAGCGGCGCCGCGGTGATTTTCGGCATCGGCACCGATATCGTTCGCGTGGCGCGCATGCGTCGGAGCCTGGAGCGTTTCGGCGATCGTTTCGCCGAACATATCCTCACCGAAAGCGAGATGGTCGATTATAAAAAAGTCCGAGATAAAGCACGCTTTCTTTCCAAACGTTTCGCCGCCAAGGAGGCGGCGGTAAAGGCGTTCGGCACGGGTTTTAGCCAAGGCATTCATTTGCATGAAATTAACGTTGGCCACAACGAACGCGGGAAACCGCTGTTACAGTTCAGCGGCAGGGCGCTGGAGTTCGTTCAAGAGCATCACATCGTGCTATCCAATATCAGTATTTCGGACGAGGCTGAATACGCCGTGGCATTCGTGACGTTGGAAACGACGACGTAAACAAATTCAGATGAATTTTATGCGTCTACCGGCACCGCTTTTTTAATCGCGACCGGTTGGAAAGTATGAGCGATAGCATTGCTAAACCTTGTCGAATTAACGAATTTCAGCGGCAATGGTTTTGACAACTCGGAAAATAGGGGTAGTCCTTTCCCCAGTGCAATCGGGTGGGTGATCAATCGATATTCGTCGATCAAGCCTGTGTTCACTAAATTCCGTGCGAATCCCGCTCCGCCATGGGCCAGAATATCTTTGCCGGGTTGATTTTTTAGAAGAGCAATTTCTCGAGCGAGTTCTCCATTCAATACGGTTGTATGCGTCCATGTAGAGGAAGCCGCCGATGCAACCCGTGATGCGTTCATTTCGTCGGATTTTTGTGCCCGAGCGGCGTCGTGAAACGCTTGTGTATGTTCGGCGGTGTTTATCGCGGAAGCTTCTTTTTTTGTGAAAACCGCTTTCAGAATTTCGTTCATCGGCGCGGCGAACGGTTCGTTGGAATTCGGCCAATAATCACGCATATCTTGGAAAGTGCGTCTGCCCATAATGTGAATCCCCGCTTGCCAAAGATGTTCTACGATCCAATCCGTGAGTTCCGCATCCATATTTTTAAAAATCCAATCGAGTTTTCCATCAGGGCTTCCGACAAATCCGTCGATGGAAATTTGCATTTGCAGAATGAGTTTTCTCATGACATTAACCCTCAGCGAGTGTTCTGAGAATCATTAGACAAAAAAATACTCGCCCGGGTTCAGTTTGGCGGGACGCCGCTTACTGCTTAAAAAACCGCAGCGTTTACGGTTGCTTCTACCGTGTCGACGTTCGAATCGATCACTTTTACTTCATGATGCTGGAATACTTCTGAATCTTTCAAGCCCGATCCGGTGAGCATCAAAACGACTGATTCGGAATTTTTGATTTTTCCGCTTTCGTGAAGTTTCTTCACCGCCGTGAGCGACGTCGCTGACGCCGGCTCGACGAAGAAGCCCGCCCGTGCCAAGCGCCGCTGCGATTCGAGAATTTCCTGTTCGGTGACGTCTTCCGCGAGCCAATCGTACTTGTACGCTTTGTCCAGAATTTCATCCCCGCCCATGGGGTTCCCGGTCGTGATCGCTTCCGCGACGGTATGAAAATTCGAAAACGGAATCGGCCGTTTCTCGCCGCGCTTCCAGGCGCTCACGAGCGGACTGTTGTTCGACGCTTGCACGATAATCATGCGCGGTAATTTGTCGATCAAACCCGCTTGTTTCAATTCTCGATAACCTTTGAAGATTCCGCGGATGTGCCCGCAGGCGGAGGTCGGTACCGCGATGAAATCCGGCGCCGTTCGCTTCATTTGTTCGTAGAGTTCGAATGCCGTCAGTTTGTAACCCTCGGTACGAATCGGTCCGTTACCCGAGACGATGCGCAACTTCAGCGACCGCGCCAGCGACAGCACTTTCTTTTTCATCTCCCCATAATCGGGCGCGTCGACTTTAAACACGGTCGCACCGTGAATCGCCATCGAGCGGATTTTTTCCTCGGGACAAAAAGAAGGGATAAAGACGATCGGTTGCACGTCGGCGCGCGATCCGTACGCGGCGATTGATGCACCCATGTTGCCGGTGGAAATCGTGCCGGTCTTTTGTTCGCCCATTTCCTTGGCCATGAAGATGCAGGCCAATGAACCGCGATCTTTGAAACTCCAGGTGGGATTGACGGTTTCATTCTTGAGCAGCAACCTGTCGATGCCGGTGTATTCGGAAAGTTGGGACGAACGCAGAAGCGGTGTGTTGCCTTCACCCAAGCTCCACTCGGCGCGCATCTGCGTAAACGGCATGAAGTCGGCGAAGCGTTCCCATAAATAGACGCCGTCGCGCACGAGCGCATTCTCGATGCCGGGTATCGAAACCTCCAGCGATTCA
>JAHFQD010000133.1 GCA_023266455.1 Candidatus Muproteobacteria bacterium | reverse complement strand
GCCTCTAGATCGATCGTACCTTCGAAAACCGTTATTGCCGGACCAGTCATGTATACGGGCTCCCCTTCACCGGTCCATGCCAAGCGTAAATTACCGCCAAGCAGCCTTACTTCAACAGTAGCATCGAGCAGGCCTCTTTGGCGACCGGCGACGACTGCCGCGCAGGCGCCGGTGCCGCAAGCCTGTGTTTCTCCAACGCCGCGTTCGAATACCCGCAAACGTATATGGTGACGGTCCACGATTTGCATGAACCCTGCATTGACTCGTTTAGGAAACCGCGCATGACGTTCGATCAAAGCACCTTCCGTCGTCACCGGCGCCGATGTGACATCGGCAACGATCTGCACGACGTGCGGATTGCCCATCGACAAGACGCTGATCTCGCGCGTGACATCGTCGACTTGCAGTGGATACGTCATCGCACGCGCCGGTGCGTCGAACGGTACCTCGCTCGGTTCGAAGCGCGGCACACCCATGTTGACGGTCACTTGGCCATCGGACTCGATGCGCGGACGGATGATGCCGCCCAGTGTTTCGACAACGATTTCATTTTTCTGAGTCAATCCTTGATCGCGCACGAAGCGCGCGAAGCAACGCGCGCCGTTACCGCACTGTTCTACTTCACCGCCGTCGGCGTTGTAAATCCGATAACGAAAATCGACGCCGGGTTGCGTCGGCGATTCGACGACCAAAATTTGATCGCAGCCGACGCCGACGTGACGATCCGCGATTCGGCGGAGCCTCGTCGGGTTCAAGTCGATGGCGTGCCGCGTCGCGTCGAAAACGACGAAGTCGTTGCCACTGCCATGCATTTTGCTGAATGGAATCGTCACGGATTCGAATTTACCGCTTGCGTTGGGTCATCTAAACCCCAATAGTACCCGAGACCGCATGAAAAAATTTATTACCAAGCATTATCAAAGCCTCAAAACCACCGAGAACCACTGGCTCCGAAAAATCATTGGGGTGCTGTTGGTGATCGGGGGCTGTTTGGGCTTTCTGCCGGTACTGGGATACTGGATGCTGCCGCTCGGACTGGCGCTACTGGCGGTCGACTGGCCGATCGCGCGCCGCTGGTCGCGACGTCTCACCGTCTGGTGGGGCCGCCGCGTTCAGTGGTTCATTTCGTTACGTAAATAACTTCAGACTTCGGGTAACACCGATTCTCCCGCGAACAACTCCGCGACGGTTTCGCGTCGGCGCACGACGTGAAACCGATCGGCGACGAACATCACCTCGGCCGCACGGCCGCGGGTGTTGTAGTTGGAGCTCATGGTAAATCCGTAAGCGCCCGCCGACGCGATCGCCAAGGCGTCGCCAGCAATGACCGCTAAGCGCCGATCGCGTCCCAAAAAATCGCCGCTCTCGCAGACCGGACCAACGATGTCATACGTATGCACCTGACGTTCGACGTTGCGTACCAGCGGCGCGATGTCGTGCCACGCGTCATACAACGCCGGACGCATGAGATCGCTCATGGCAGCGTCGACGACGGCGAAATTTTTGTCTTGGCCGTGTTTGAGATACAGCACGCGCGTCAACAACACGCCGGCGTTGCCAACGATGGCGCGTCCCGGTTCGATCAGCACACGCAAACGCTGGTAACGCGATTCATGCGCTTGCATCGCGTCGAGCAGCGCCAGCACGTACTCGTCCGGCTCGGATACCTGTTCGTCGCCGTAGCCAATGCCGAGACCACCGCCCAAATCGATATGTTCAAGCTCGATACCGGTATCGGCGAGTTCGCCAACGAGATCCAACACGCGATCGAGCGCGTCCACGAACGGACGTAGCGTCGTGATCTGTGAACCGATGTGGCAGTCGATGCCGCGCACCGCGAGGTGCCGCAGATTGCGCGCGTGGCGATAAATCGTAAACGCGCGTTCGATCGGTACGCCGAACTTGCTCTCTTTCATGCCGGTGGCGATGTAGGGATGCGTATCGGGATCGACGTCTGGATTCACCCGTAACGACACCGACGCCTTACGCCCGAGTTTGCCCGCGACCTCGTCGAGCACGTCGAGTTCGGCTTCGGATTCAACGTTGAAGCAATAAATTCCCGCCTCAAGCGCGCGCGCCATCTCGGCCTGGGTTTTTCCCACACCGGAGAACACCACTTTCTTCGGATCACCGCCCGCAGCCAGCACACGTTCGAGCTCGCCGCCGGAAACGATGTCGAACCCTGAACCCAGACGCGCGAGAACGTTGAGGACACCGAGATTGGAATTGGCTTTCACCGCGTAACACACCAAATGATCGCGGCGTCCGAAAGCGGCGTCGAACGCACGCCAGCGTTCTTCGATCGCCGCGCGCGAATAGACGTAACACGGCGTACCGTACGCGTCGATGATCGCGGCTAAGTCCACGTTCTCGGCATGTAGCCGATGATTGCGATAAACAAAAGGATTCATTTCGTATCCGTTGCGGGCACGCGCGCGCGCGAAGGCGACGCTGGGTCTTGTTGCTCAGTCGACGGCGGACGCCGGGTATCGTCCGGCAGATACAGTGGCCCCTTTCTGCCGCAGCCGGCGGCGGCGGCGACGAACGCGATGCTAAGAATAAATAATGCGGAACGATTCAGCATGGCGAGAGATTACCTTGTTAAGCCGACGAGACACCACGGTGGCGACTAGTGACGCACCAACACGATGTCGTAGGGCGCCATCTCGGGCTTGAGGTCGTTGAATCCGAGCATGCCTACGCAGGGAACCGCCCCGGTTTGTTTCACGCCTTCTTGTACCCAACGACGCACCAAGGCCAAGATCGGCGCCGCCGACAGCGCGGTGCCGGCGTCGTTGCGGGCGATTAAATACGCGACATGTTCTTCCTTCACGCTATCGCGCACGCCGGTGACCGCCACGCGCAACGCCGAGGCTTTGGCACCGACATAAATCAGATGTGCCGCGAGCCGCACCAACAAGGTCGGCATCGGCGACAAACGTTTAACCCACCCACGCACGCGCATAGCAGCGAGTGTCGCCAAGGTCATGTTGAGCGCGCCCGGCGCGAAACCGGCGCGCGCGGTAATGGTGCGCGCGTCGAAACGTTTGGCGAATAATTCTAAATCGGGTAGATCACACAGATAGCCACGGCGGCGTCCGATCGGTGATGGGAACCGTATCGTTATCGGTCGCGTCCACGAATGTTCTTCGCGCCAACGTCCGCTCTCTTTCACACGCAGCGGCGCCGCGACTTGTCCGACGATAGAGCGCGCGGTGGCGATCTCGCGCCGATCGCCCATGCCGGGCGTGACGAAAATATGAATTTCATCGACGCGCTCGAAACCTTCGATAAGCCATTCGGTCAGCGCCGACGTCACGGCCGGCGCGGTGCCGGCGCCGGTCACGAGTAACGCATCGTGTTCGCGCGCCTCGCGCGTCAAGCGCGTGAAGTCTTCGACATATTCGCGCGTGTCGGCGGGATCGATGTAGTGCACACCGAGCGCGGCGCAGTGCGCCGGGATCGTCAGATGATCGCGTCCGGTAAACGGACCGCGCACATTCACCACCGCGAACGCGCCTTCGAGCAATCGAAACAACGACGCTGGATCGTTCGGATCCAACATCATGAACGGTACACCGATGGATTGCGCCAAACGCGTCGCGTCGGCCGCCGGCGGCGGCAAACCGAGAACGCATTCGACCTGAGGTAAGGCCGCGATACCGGCGGCGACGCGGCGACTGAATTCGCCGTAACCACCGAGTACCACAACCCTTTTCTTGGCAAGGGCCTGCATGGAAGATCGTCTATAAATTAGCGCGGCGATTATAGCGTCAATAGCGAAAAAAAATTCATCTTGGTCCGATCGAACCAGGAAGTCGGCAGTCGATCGGTCACAGCACCACGGTTATCGCCGGTGTTTAGGGTGTTGCGTACTTTCGACGGTCATATCCAAGGGGCAGCGCCATCTATACTAAAAAGTACGGATAAGGCATGGCAGCGACCATGCCGGCGGCAGTAGGGAGACGAGATAAGTCTTACCTGGGGGATTTGAATTATGCGGATGCCCACGCTTTATCAGTTTTTCCGTCACCAAGTCGGCCACGAGTTCGCAACCCATGGCCTCACCGAACCAGCGACCGTAGATTACGTCAGCGAAGTACTCGCGCGCTTCGCGCAAGTGCAAGCGCTGTATGGGGTAACCGATACCGAGGGGCGTCCGCTGGAATATGTGGTCGACTTCTTAGCGGCGGCCCGCGAAGAAGAAGGCCGCCGACCGGATCGCGCACGCGGTCGTTCTATTTGGCGGCATCTCGGCGAGTACACCTTATTCATGAGTGGACTGTTCCGGGAACGTCTCAAAACCCGGGGCGAACTGCATTACTACCAGGCTCAAGGCGCGAACGCCTATTGGCAATGCGCCGATTACGAACCGCAACCCAGTCGCCAAGTGTTATTCCGCCGGCTGCACCAAAACTTCACGCGTATTACGGATTCGCTGGACGAGATGCGCCGTACCCGTTTCCCATTACGTTCGGAAGCGTCGGCGGAAAATATTGTCATGGCGCTCTGGCGGGTTTAACACTAATTCTTATCGTTCTTGATAGCGTCCGGTGCCGCACGCCTCTCGGTTTTGCGGCGTTCTTTACGGCGCGGATCCCAACGCATAATTCCACGACGCGGCAGATTTATACGCCGCTCGCCGCGCCGGCGCTCACCGTTTGCTGAATTATCGTCTTCCATTCTTTTCGACCACCCCGAGCAATTGCGATAAAACTGTATCATTTCGCCCTTCACCGGGAAAACCCGTAAATTATCGTCAACCATGCGTGTGCCGCTGCGTTAAACAGAGATGATGGGACAGACCTCTCATAGCTGGAACAGTTCAGCGAGCGCGCCGACAATAACGCTATCGACTGCCGAGGATCGCCTGCTGGATAACGCAAACGAATTGGAAAGGTTTCTGGCCTCGGTGGAACGTCGCGCCTTCGTCACGGCGCGCATCGCCACCGGCAATCCGGAAGAAGCGTTGGATATCGTGCAAGACACCATGCTCGCTCTCGCGCAACGCTACGCGAAACGGCCGGCGCAGGAATGGGGCGCATTGTTTCAAACCATCCTGCAAAGTCGCATTCAGGATTGGTACCGCCGCAGTCGCGTGCGCAACCGTTTTCGAGTGTGGTTCGGCAATAACGACGAGGACGCCGGCGACCCGATCGCCGAGTTGCCCGACAGCGCGGAACCAGGCCCCGAAGGCCGCGTACGCAACGCGCGCGCCATGGGCTTGCTGGAGCAGGCGATCAATCGTCTGCCGCTACGTCAACAACAGGCGTTCGTGTTGCGCGCCTGGGAAGGTTTAGATACGCGGGATACCGCGCGCACCATGGGATGTTCGGAAGGCAGCGTCAAAACACATTACTCGCGCGCATGCGAAGCGTTGCGAGAAGTACTGAAGGACTACGCACCATGAACGACGGCGACGAACTGGAAAAAGCACGACGACATCTTAATCGCGCCTCCTCCGAGTTGGATGAGCTGGTGGTCGCGCGGCTGCGCGCCGCGCGCAAACGCGCCGTCGACGCGTCGCGGCGGCGCCCGTTTACCGCATGGATTCCGCTGCCTACCCTAGCTGCGGGACTACTCGCGGTGACGGTCACGTTGTGGTGGTGGCAGGTGCCGGAATCGACCGTTAACACAGCATCGGCGGAAGATTTGGAATTATTGATGTCGAAAGAAAGTCCGGATTTTTTTGCCGAGATCGATTTCTACCACTGGATCGGCGATCAAAACGATAGCGATGCGAGTTAATACTTTCATCATCGCGTTGTGGCTGATGTCGGCGACGTCCGGCATCCACGCCGCCGACACCGCGCCGGCGCCGGACGCGGAGCTTCTGGAATTTCTAGGTAACTTCGAAACGAAAACCGGTCAATGGCCCGAGC
>JAHFQD010000132.1 GCA_023266455.1 Candidatus Muproteobacteria bacterium | reverse complement strand
TGCGGGTAACGGTGTCGAGCCGTTTTCAATCCAAAGCGTATATTCATTTTCTACAAACTGGATAGCCGATAAGGCTTGTCAACAAGTGGCGCAAGCGCTCGTGCCGGCAACGCAGGGACTATTAAAAAACTGATTGCTCATCCGTCATTTAAGAAATTGATCACGCCGGGCGCCGCGGTTTCTAAGTAAGTTCACGACTACGCGCGACGCACGTCGCGCATAGTTCGCATATCGCTAGAGGACGATTTCGTCAAAGCTATGCGCTTGCCGATGCGCTGCCGCGCGATTCGGCGCCCCCTCTCTGATGAGTTGCATCGTCGACATGCCAGCGTCGCGCGCGGCGTCGAGTTCTTCTTTGATATCCGACAAAAATAAAATCGCGTTCGCCGGTAGGCCGATGTCGCCGGCGATTTTTTCATAAGCGTTGGTTTCGCGTTTATTGCCGATGGTGGTGTCGTAATAACCCGAAAACAGCGGCGTAAGATCGCCGAAGTCACTGTAACCGAAAATCAGTTTCTGCGCCTGCACCGAACCGGAAGAGAACACGTATAACTTCAAGCCGGTGGCTTTCCACTTTTTCAAATTACGCGCGGCGTCTTCGTAAACATGACCGGTGAAATCGCGCGCGCGGTAGCCGGCTTCCCAAATCATTCCCTGCAGCGCCTTGAGTGGCGTGATTTTTTTGTCTTCGTCGATCCAGCGCAGCAACTGCGCGACGACTTGTTCGTCGTTCAGTTCGGTGCCAGTGAGGCGGCGCATTTCGTCGAGTTGCGCGTGCACTTTTTCATCGCGCGCATGCTGGTGGATAAACGTCGGCATGCGTTGGCGCGAATAGGGAAAGAGCACGTCTTTCACGAAGGACAGCGACGAGGTGGTGCCTTCGATATCGGTGAGGATGGTTTGGATCATTGGAAGATTATATTTTTAGAATCGATTTAGGTCTCCTCCCCTTAAAGGAGAGGGAATGAAACGTGGTTTACAGCCGATGTCGTCGATCCTGCATGACGAAGCCCAGCAACGGCGCGTCGATTCCACGCGCGAGCGCGATGACTTTGAATAGTTCGCCCATCTCATGCGGTCCCGTGAGCTTGTTGATCACTTGCGCACGCAGCATTTGCGCGCGCGCGTCGAGCGGTTCGGATGCCAAGGCAGTGATGCCGCAGGCGATCAGAAACGCCGCCTGCGAGGTAAAGCCGAGCACGCTCAAGCCGATGCCGTGGCCGGCCTCGGCGATCGCCGTGAAGTCGACGTGCGCGGTGATGTCCTGCAAACCCACTAGGATTAACGGATCGGCATGCGCGCGTTGACGGTAGTGGCACATCAACGTGCCTTCGCGACGATGCGGATGATAAAACTCCGCGCGGGGAAAACCGTAATCGATGAGCAGGATCGCGCCAGCAGCTAAGCGTTCGCCCATGCTGCGCACCCAGGCCTCCGCCGGCAGGCCGATCTCGGAGTGATAACCGGATTCCAGTCCGAGTGTGGCCACGCGTTCGCGCACACCGACGCTCGCGGGGCGCTCACAGAAAACGAAGCTTTCGTTTTCGTACGCCACGTGTTGCTCCACGACATCGCCGTCGGCGATGTGAAACCGCGCCACCGGCATCGCGTCCAGGAGTTCGTTGCCTAATACCACGCCACGGAATCCATGCTCCGGTAACGCGTCGAGCCAGTGTACGCGTCCGAGCAATTGTGGTGCGCGTCGTTCCAAGGTTTGCCGCTGTTGCGCGCGCAGCGCGGCGCTCAATTCGAGAATGAAATAACGTTGCGGCAAATGTCCGAGCGCTTCCAATGCCGCCAACAACTCGGCGGCGAGCGCGCCGGATCCGGCGCCGGCTTCCAACACGTCGGCGTCGCCGAGCGTTTGCAAAATTTGCGCGACTTGATTCGCCAGACAACGTGCGAACAACGGCGACAGCTCCGGCGCAGTGATGAAGTCGCCATGCTCACCGAATTTGGGTTCGGCGTTGCTGTAATAACCGAGCGCCGGGGCGTACAGCGCCAACTCCATGTAACGCGCGAAAGAAATCGAACCGTCGCCGCTATCGATCTCGCGGCGAATCGTGTGCGTTAAAGAATGGCTACGTGCGAGTGCCGCGGCATCGGGCGCCGGCCAATCGGCGGGGAAAACAACGCCGTTCGTTCGCTCGCTCATGGTATGAAACGTGGGATAGGCTAGGATGTATGAATATCGGCCGACATCATACCGGACTTCATGTCTGAAAATCCGCTGACGGGAAAGGTAGCGTTGATCACTGGTGGCGCGCATCGCCTCGGCGCCGCGATCGCGCGCGCCTTGCACGCCGAAGGCATGCGATTGGTGGTGCATCACTTGTCGGCGGAAACCAAGGCGCATGCGTTGCAGCAAGAATTGCACGGCATCCGTCCCGATTCGGTGATGCTGGTACGCGGCGATCTCACCGCCGGCGATCCGTTGCATCGTAATCTGGTTTTCGAAACCGTGGAGCGCTTCGGACGGCTCGATGTGTTGGTGAACAACGCCGCGCGTTTTTATCCGACGCTCGTGGGCGGGGCGACGGAAGAACAGTGGGACGACATCGTCGATACTAATTTGAAAGCACCGTTTTTTCTGGCACAAGCGGCGGCGCCGCATTTGAAAAAGAACAACGGCATCATCGTTAACATCGCCGATATTTATGGCGAGCGTCCGTTGTCGACCTACCCGATTTACAGCATTTCTAAAGCCGGTGTCATCATGCTCACCAAGTCACTCGCGCGCGAGTTGGGGCCGGAGATCCGCGTCAACGCCATCGCGCCCGGCGCGGTGTTGTGGCCGGAAGCGGGGATGGACGAGATGTCGAAGCAGCGGCTGATTTCGCGCACGCCGCTCAAGCGCGTCGGCGAACCGGCCGACATCGCGCGCGCGGTGGTGTTTTTGGTTCGCGACGCCGGGTACGTGACGGGGCAAGTGATCGCCGTCGACGGTGGACGCGTCGTCATGGGGTAAAGCCGTAAATATAAAAGAGGTGGGTCATGCGTTACGTCATCGTTACCGCATTATTTTTCTCTCACGTGGTTATCGCCGGTGAACTTTATAAGTGGACCGGTCCCGACGGTCGCACGCACTTCAGCGACCAAGCGCCGAACGCCGGCGACAAAGTCGAGAAGATGCAGATTCGCTCTTATAACGATGCTGAACTTGCCACGGAAGAAACACCATCGACATCGCAGAACGTCGTGATGTACTCCGCCTCGTGGTGCGGCGTCTGCAAACACGCGCGCCAATACATGACGATGCACGGGATCGCGTTTACGGAATACGACGTGGAGAAAAACGATTTCGCCCGTGCGGAATTCAGAAGACTAGGCGGACGCGGCGTGCCGATTATTCTCGTCGGCGATCAACGCATGAACGGATTTAGCGAAGCAAATTTGGAGTCGATGTTGAAGAAGGCGGAGCAGAAAAATAAAAATTAATCGTTGAAATCCAACTGCACCGGTTGCAGCGTGGATTTGTTTTCAAACCGCTGCCACAAATCTTTGAAGTGTTCACCTGTTTCCGGATGCTGTCGCTCCGGCGCAATCTCCGCCAGCGGACCCAGCACAAATCCGAATTTCAATATCTCGCCGCGCGGAACGTCGATGCGACCTTCGTGACGAATCAAATCGCCGTATAACAACACGTCGATATCGAGCGTGCGCGGACCATAACGATCGCCGCCGCGTGTGCGGCCATGATTCGTTTCGACAGTCGCCAAAACATCGCGTACGGTTTCAAGCGGCTCGTCGGTGTCGAAGCCGGCGACGAAGTTGTAAAAATCCTCGCCGTCGAATCCCTCGGCCTTGGTTTGATACACCGTCGACGCCGTTATGTCGCCGAAGCGCCGCGCCAACGCCTGAAACGCGCCGCGAATATTCTTTTCGCGGTCCATGTTCGAGCCGACGCTGACGTAAACGCGTGGCATCACGCGGCGTGTCCACGCTCGATAATCACGCCGACGTCGACCGCGTTGCGCACCGCGCCGCGCTTGTTGACGCGTACCCGAATCCACGGAACCTTGAATTCCTGCAACACGACCTCGGCCACTTTTTCGGCCAACGTCTCCACCAGCTGGAACTGCGAAGCGCCGACGTATTCGGCCAGACGCTTAGAAATCGCCTTGTAATCCAGAGTGTCTTCGATGTTGTCCGAGGCTGCGGCGCGGTGAATGTCGGTGCCCATGTCCAGATCGAGCACGACGGTCTGTTTAATGCGTCGTTCCCACTCGAAGATGCCGATGATGCATTCGATTTTGAGGTCGCGTAGGTAAATGATGTCCATGCCCGCGACTATAACGAAAACGCCAAGCTTGACGAAGCGAATCCAGTACCTTCCAATACCGAGCCATGATCTATCTGTTGCCAATACTGGCTTATTTGGTGGGGTCGGTTTCGAGCGCGATCTTGGTCGCGCGCGCGTTGGGCTTGGAAGACCCGCGCAACGTCGGTTCGAAAAATCCGGGTGCGACGAATATTCTGCGTTACGGCGGCCGCCTGGCCGCGGTACTGACGCTGCTCGGCGATGTGCTGAAAGGTATCGTCCCCGTCACCCTCGCGCATCTCCTGACGCACAGTCCCGGCATCTTGGCCGCGACCGCGTTGGCCGCGTTCATCGGTCATTTGTATCCGCTGTTTTTTGGATTCAAAGGTGGCAAGGGCGTGGCGACTGCGTTGGGCGTGTGGACCGCGATTAATCCGTGGATCGGTCTGTTGCTGATTCTCACCTGGGCCGTGACCGCCGCCATCACGCGTTACTCGTCGCTCTCCGGCCTCGTCGCCGCCGCGCTCGCACCGATCTACGTCGCGTGGCTCATGCCGAGTTGGGCGTACGTTAGCGTGATGTTTATCATTAGCGGGCTGCTGTTCTATCGGCACTGGCCGAACATCCAGCGGTTACGTGCAGGAGAGGAAGCGAAGATTGGAAGTTAGAAGTAATTGGTAGAGCAACCGGTATTTGATTCCCTCACCCTGTCAATTCCACCTTGATGCAAGAACATCGCTTGCATCCGTTCAGCGGCATGAATGTCCAATGGACATTCATGAAATCCTCGCCTCACCTCCCTGCAGGAGAGGGGATAGACTTTCAAATAACTTCTCTGCATCACTTAACTTAAATTGCGGAGAAGACAAGAAGACGAAATCAGTAGGTAAAAGTAGTGCCTATATTTTTGGTCCCCTCTCCCACAGGGAGAGGGACAGGGTGAGGGGAATCTTAAAAGTTGTTAATTGAGTACCGAGTTTCCCATCGGCACTGTCAATTCCTCGATCCGCCACCGCGCCCGCGCGTTCAGCGTCGGCGTATCTTGTTCACCCGCCAGCAATCGCATCGCTCCGGTATACGCCACCATCGCGCCATTGTCGGTGCTGAATTCCGGGCGCGGGTAATAAACCGACGCGCCATTTTTTTTCGTCATCGCGCTCAAGCGTTCGCGCAATAATTTATTCGCGCTCACGCCACCGGCCGCGATCAAACGTTTGTGGCTGGTTTGCTTCAGCGCGCGTTCGCACTTGATCACGAGTGTGTCGATCGCCGCTTCTTGAAACCCGGCGCAGATGTCGGCGATGGTTTGATCGTCGAGCGTTAAATCGGCGAGCGTGGTCACGACCGCCGTCTTCAATCCGGAAAAAGAAAAATCCAATCCTGGCCGGTCGATCATCGGACGCGGAAACGTAAACATGCCCACGCGTCCATACTCGGCCATGCGCGCGATGGCCGGCCCACCGGGATAACCCAGCCCTAATTGCTTGGCGGTTTTGTCGAACGCCTCGCCGACCGCGTCGTCCACCGATTCGCCGAGAATGGTGTAACGGCCGATGCCCTGGACGTCCGCCAACAAGGTATGCCCACCCGACACCAGCAGGGCGACGAAGGGAAACGCCGGGGGGTGCG
>JAHFQD010000131.1 GCA_023266455.1 Candidatus Muproteobacteria bacterium | reverse complement strand
CGAGCGACGCGAGAATAGTTTAGGTAGCGGCGTTATCGTCAGCAGCGATGGTTATATCGTCACTAACAATCACGTGGTCGCTAAAGCCGACGATATTAAAGTCTTACTGTCTGATAAGCGGGAATTTAAAGGCAAGGTCATCGGTACCGATCCGAAAAGCGATATCGCCGTCATCAAGATCAACGGCAAAGATCTGCCGACGATTCCTTGGGGCGATTCCGACAAGCTCAATGTCGGTGAATACGTGCTCGCGATTGGCAATCCTTTCGGTTTGAATCAAACCGTGACGATGGGCATTGTCAGCGCGCTGGGGCGCTCGAACGTTGGCATTACCGATTACGAGGATTTCATCCAAACCGATGCGGCGATTAATCCAGGCAATTCCGGTGGGGCGCTCACCAACGCGCGCGGCGAGTTAATCGGCATTAACACCGCTATTTTTTCGCGTTCTGGCGGATACATGGGCATTGGCTTTGCGGCGCCGGCTAGCATGGCGCGCTTGGTGATGGACAGTTTGATCAAAACTGGCAAGGTCGTGCGCGGATGGTTGGGTGTTTCGATTCAACCGATCACGCCGGAATTGGCCAAACAATTCGGCCTCAAAGAAACGCGCGGCGCCTTGGTGAACGAAGCGATTCCGGAGAGTCCGGCAGTCGCGGCGGGCGTGCGCACCGGCGACGTCGTGTTGAGCTTCGACGGTAAGAATGTCGACGAGCCGACGATTCTGCGTAACATCGTCGCGTCGACGCCCGTGGGGAAGTCGGTCAAAGTAGAACTGTGGCGCGATAAGAAGATGCTGACAGTCGAGGTGAAGATCGCCGAACAACCTAAGGACATTCAACGCAGCAACGATGACGGCGCCGGTGAGGACACCAAGGACTCTTCGCTAAGTGGTGTTCAAGTTCGCAATTTGAGCGCCGATATTGCGCGTCAACTCGGTCTGCCTTCGGGTATCGCGGGCGTGGTGGTGGCGGATCTCGATCCAGGTAGCGCCGCGGCGCAGGCGGGATTGGAAGAGGGCGACGTTGTCGTGGAGATCAACCGCAAAGCGGTGCGTAACGTCAACGACTACAAAAAAGAATCCACCAAGATCGGCAAAGGCGACGATGTCTTGCTGCTAGTGATTCGTCGCGGCGGTCGTTTGTATATCCCCATCAAAAACGGTTAATCGATCAGTCGACTAGTGGTGCGCGTAACGAATTGCGCGCACCACTTTTCGATCTCCTGACGTACTTCCGTCGGTTTCTCGGTGAGCGGCCAGTGGTAGGCCGTCAATATCTTTAGTTCACAACGAGGGTAACGCGCTAACGCTTGGCGCGTAACGCCGGTATCGGTGAACGTGACCGCCTGGGATATCAGCGCCAACATCGGCACCGGTGGTTCCGGCGCGGATGGAATCGGCCGCGTAATTTCGATCGACTCCTGAAGATAATGCGCGGTAGGAAAATATTCGAGATCGGCCAATGGCGACGTGTAACGTTGTACGAATTCTTTCGACTTTCCGGTGCCGAGTAAGCGTACGCGCACCTCTTCGTCGAGTTTGCGCAGATCACGCTGCGGAATTTCTCGTCGTCGCCAGCCGAAGAGATTCAGCAGACGAACGATCTCGGCCGCGGCGCGAATGATCGGCGAACATCGCCGTATCCACAATGCTGAACCGCGCAGCGCTTTAGTGAATACCGGATCGATCATACAGATTCCATCCAGCCGATCGGCGTATCGTGTGGCGAACCAGAGCGCGATGTTGGCGCCGAGACTATGGCCGACGAAGATCGCTTTTTCGTATCCGAGTGAATCCAAAAGTTTCGCGAGGTCGTCGCACCAGATAGGCATCCCAATGCGCGCGCGCGTGAATGATTTGCCGTGACCACGAAGGTCGACGCGCAAAATGTCGAACGATTCCTTGAGCGAGGTGTTTTCGAGAAATTCGGACCAGCGTGTCAGATTGCTGGCCATGCCATGTAGCAATACCAGTAGCGGCCGGCGGCGTTCGGTTTCATGGCTTAAGCGATAGTAAAGCTTAACGTCGGGTGCAACGGTGAAAAAGCGTTCGGACTCCATGTTTCAGTATCTTGATGCGGTGTGGCGAGCGATTGATTCAAGACATATATGATCGACTGAACCGTCGCCGCCGTCCAGTGCCGATAACGTCGCTGAATCGTTGCGCGGCGATGATAGAATCCGCGCGTTCACGCGAGCCCGCGATTTACATGCATTCGTTACCGATTGTCGACGCGTTACCGGAGTTGCGCACGGCTTTGTCGCGCCACGCCGGCGTTGTTTTGCAGGCGCCGCCCGGCGCGGGTAAAACCACCCACGTGCCGTTGGCGTTGCTAAACGAGCCGTGGTTGGCGGGCAAACGTATTGTGATGCTGGAGCCGCGAAGGCTCGCGGCGCGCGCGGCGGCGGCGCGCATGGCGTCGACGCTCGGTGAATCGGTGGGAGAAACCGTCGGTTATCGCATTCGCTTCGACACGAAAGTGTCCGGTAAAACACGCATCGAAGTCGTTACCGAAGGCATCCTCACGCGCCGCCTGCAGAACGATCCCGATCTTAACGGCGTCGGACTTGTCATCTTCGACGAATTTCACGAACGTCATCTGGACGCCGATCTCGCGTTGGCATTGACGCTCGATAGTCAGCGACAACTGCGCGAGGATTTGAAAATTATCGTCATGTCCGCAACGCTCGACGGCGCGGGCGTCGCGCGTTTGTTGGGCGATGTTCCGGTTGTCACGAGCGCTGGCCGCATGCATTTGGTGGACGTGCGCTACCAAGCGAGCGTCAACGACACGCAGATTCCACAAGTCGTTTGCAACGCCGTACTCGACGCGATCGCGCGCGACCCCGGCGACGTGCTCGTATTTTTGCCCGGTGCTTGGGAGATTCGACGCACGCAAGATTTGTTGACGGCGCGCGTTTCGAAGGACGTCGATCTTTTTCCGCTTTACGGTGATTTGGCGTGGGAGCAACAGGATCGCGCGATTCAGCCGGCCGTCGCCGGTCGACGCAAGATTGTGTTGGCGACGCCGATCGCCGAAACCAGTTTAACCATCGACGGCGTGCGCATTGTCGTCGACGCCGGTTTCGCGCGTGCCCCGGAATTCGATCCCGCGAGCGGGCTCACGCGGTTGGTGACGCAGCGGATATCGAAAGCGTCGGCGGATCAACGCGCCGGCCGCGCCGGTCGTACGGCGCCCGGCGTGTGTTATCGCTTGTGGAACGAAACCGTTCAGCGCGGTTTGATTCCCCAGTCCATTCCCGAAATTCGCAGCGCCGATTTATCGCCGCTCGCGCTCGAACTCGCCGCTTGGGGGGTGCATGAGGCCGACACGCTATCGTGGCTCGACGCGCCGCCGACGGCGTCGATGTCGCAAGCGCGCGAGTTATTGCAGGCCTTAGACGCGCTCGACGAGAAGGGCGTGATTACGGTGGCTGGCAAAGCGATGGCGCAACTTCCTTTGCATCCGCGTTTGGCGCATATGCTGCTGGAGTCGCAGCGCATTGGGCAGGCGTCGCTGGCATGCGATGTCGCGGCATTGCTGGCCGAGCGCGATGTGTTAACCGGCGACGTGCGGCGCAGCAGCGATCTCGGTTTGCGATTGGAAGCGCTGCGCGATTTTCGCCGTCGCGGACGCGCGGGCGCGCAAGCGCATGGTGCCGATCCGAACGGCTGCCAACGTGTTGATCAAGCGGCGTCGCAATTTCGGCGGTTGTTGCGAATCGATGTGGAAGAAGTCGATCTCGATTTTGCCGGTATTCTGCTGGCGTTCGCGTATCCCGATCGCGTCGGTTTGGCCCGCACCGAGGGTGGTCGACGTTATGTATTGGCATCGGGACGCGGTGCGCAATTGCATGAAAAGGAAAATTATCGACCGCCTTGTTTAGTCGCGGCGAGTTTGGACGCGGGTAAAGAAGAGGGAACGATTTATCTCGCGGCGGCCGTCGATGTCGACGATTTGAAACGCCACTTCACCTCGCATGTTCGCAACGACGAGATCGTGCGTTGGGATGACGCGCAGCAAGCGGTGATCGCTCGGAAAGAAGAACGGTTCGGCGAATTAGTATTGAAGACGTCCGCATTGGTGAGTCCGGACGCGGAAGCGGTCCGCGCCGCGATGCTGGATGGTATTCGGCGCATGGGACTCGATAGTTTGCCTTGGATGCCGCTGGCACGCGAATGGCAGGCGCGGGTGTTGTCGTTGCGGCAGTGGTGCCCCCAAGAAGAATGGCCTGACGTGTCCGACGCCGCCTTAGAAACTAACCTAACGGAATGGCTGGGTCCGTATCTCGATGGCGTTACGCGCCGCGATCATTTGACGCGGATCGATTTGTTGAATGCGCTATCGGCGCGGTTGGATTGGGATCGGCAACGACGACTCGACGAAGAAGCGCCGACGCATATCGAAGTACCGAGCGGTTCAAGCATTCGCATTGCTTACGAAGTCGGTCAGCCACCAGTGTTGGCGGTGAAGCTGCAAGAGATGTTCGGATTGGCCGATACGCCGCGCGTCGCCGGTGGACGTGTGCCGGTAACCTTGCATTTGCTGTCACCCGCGCGACGTCCGATACAAGTCACGCAAGACTTGCGCGGTTTCTGGGAGCGCACCTATGCCGAGGTCAGAAAAGAACTGAAAGGCCGCTACCCAAAACATCCCTGGCCCGACGATCCTTGGAGCGCGCCGCCGACGGCGCGTGCGAAGCGCCGTCCACGTTGAGCGCCTAAACCGTTTCCAACTGTGGCGCTTTTTGCAGCCGCGCGGCCACGCTGTCCCAATTGATCAGATGCGCAAGGAACGTTTCGACGAAAGTTTTTCGTTGATTCTGATAATCCAGATAGTACGCGTGTTCCCACACATCGCAGGTCAACAACGGAATCTTGCCATCGACCAGCGGATTTTCCGCGTTCGGCGTGCTGATGATGGCGAGGTCGTCTTTGTCCAACACTAACCAGGTCCAACCGCTGCCAAATTGATTCAACGCCGATTGCGTGAATTGTTCACGGAATTCGTCATAACTGCCGAAAGCGTCTTGCAGACACGTGGCGAGTGCGCCTTTCGGCATGTTGCCCAGTTTCGGCGTCATGTTGTTCCAGAAGAACGTATGGTTCCACGCTTGTGCGGCGTTATTGAACACCGCCTGCTGCCCGGGTTTACCCGCGGATCGACGGATGATTTCCTCTAAGGGCATCTTCGTGTAATCGGTGCCGTCGATGAGATCGTTTAACTTGGAAACATATCCACCATGATATTTCTCGTAATGAAACTGCATGGTCTTGCGCGAGATATGCGGTTCGAGTGCTGCTAAGTCGTAGGGAAGCGGGGGGAGTTCGAACGTCATGATGGACTCCTGCGTAGGTAGAAGCAGGATTAGACGAGGAATCGAGCGGGTAGTTTCCCCGTCGAGACTGCGTTGCGGCGGCTCGACGGGGAAAACAGATGAACGGAAGTTAAGCGGTTTTTTGTTTCGATTTGCCGGCGATATGTTGTGCCGGTGCTTCACGTTTCGGCAACACGGCTTTAAGTTTTTCGTGCGCCGCACGTAGCGTTTTTTCTGTTGTCGGCCAATCGATGCAGGCGTCGGTGACGGAGACGCCGTATTTTAGTTGCGATAGCTCCGCCGGGATTTTTTGATTGCCCCAATGCAGATTGCTTTCGAGCATGAGGCCGACGATGGTGCGGTTGCCTTCGAGGATCTGATTCACGCAGTTGTCCGCGACCAATGTTTGCAGTGCCGGATCTTTATTGGAATTGCCGTGTGAACAATCGACCACGATGTTGAGCGGCAGTTTGGCGGTGGTTAATTCTTGTTCGGTGAGAGCGATCGATACCGAATCATAATTGGGACGTCCGTTGCCGCCGCGCAGCACGATGTGGCCGTAACTATTGCCACGGGTGCGGATGACGGCGCACTGACCTT
>JAHFQD010000130.1 GCA_023266455.1 Candidatus Muproteobacteria bacterium | reverse complement strand
CATAAAGCGAGGTCACGCGCTGCACCAGCCACTCCATCAGGCCGCGGTGCGCGCTTCCAAGCGAACGTGCACGATTCACAGAAAAACCCCCAACAAAGAAACAGTAATGATCGAGGCCAACAACGTTAACCACGCGCTGCGCCGTGCGACTGGCCGCTCGACGCCGACATCGATGTCCATAAACAAATGGCGGACGCCGGAATAAAGATGCTGAATCAACAACCACAACGCCAGCAGCAACGCGATGCGTCCAATGCCGCCGCTTAGCGACGCGCGCACTTCTTCGAAGCGCATCGGACTTTCGAGCGCGGTCTGTAGCAGGTACAGCGTGTAGGGAATCAGCAACACGAGCACGGCACCGGTGGCGCGGTGAATAATGGAAATGACGCCACCGATCGGCAGTTTGATTTGTAATAAATTGAGATAGACGGGGCGCTTCGCCCTTGTCGTCAATTGAGTCGCCATAAGCGTATAGTTCGGTGCACCGATTGGATTAATGAACGACGATGCTTAATTCTTGATCACTACGGGCGCCCGCAGGGCCAATAGCGCGCGTATTATGCCAGAAAAAAGTAATGTGAGTACACCATGAATAACGCTTGGAATACCTTTTTACTCGAACACGGGGCGCATATCGACGATGGCGTCCTACGCGATTTTGGCGATCCGCAAACGGAGCGCCGCGCCGCGCGCGACGGCGACGTGTTGGCGGACTTGAGCGCGCTATCGCTGATTCGCGCCAGCGGCGCTGACGCACGAACCTTCCTCAACGGACAGTTAACCAACGAGCTTGGACTCGTCAACGCGACGCAACACCAATTGAGTGCCTGGTGCAGCGCGCAAGGGCGCGCGCTGGCCTTGTTCCGCGTCTTTCAACGCGACGGCGATCTCTACCTCCAACTCCCCTCCTCGTTGCGAGAAGCGATTCTTAAACGGCTGCGCATGTTCGTTCTGCGCGCCAAGGTCACGTTCGAAATCGTCGACGATGAATTGATTCGCTTTGGCATTGTCGGACCGAACGCCGAACGCTTAGCGCAGAAAGCCATAAAAGACTTCTCCCTGGAAATCGGCGCCAGTGTTACACGCGGCACCGCAACCTTGTTGCGGCTTCCCGGAATTCATCCGCGTTTTGAAATCATCGCGCCGCCGACGGAAGCAATTTCGTTATGGGAAACTTTGCGCGCGGACGCGACCCCGGTCGCCAGCGGCGCCTGGTACTGGCACGACATCATGACGGGTATACCGAACGTCTTCACCGAAACCAGCGACGCCTTCGTGCCGCAGATGCTCAACTTAGAACTCGTCGGCGGCGTGAACTTCAAGAAAGGTTGTTACCCCGGACAAGAGATCGTGGCGCGCATGCAGTACTTGGGGCGTTTGAAACAACGGATGTACCGCGCGCATGTCGTCGGCGATGTCGTTGCACCTGGCACACCGATTTTCGCGTCGGGCGCCAATGGACAGTCCGTCGGGAACGTCGTCGATGCGCAACCCTCGCCGAACGCGGGCGTCGATTTGTTGGCGGTGATTCAAATCGCGTCGACCGAAACGGCGCTTCGTCTACGCGACGAGAATGGACCGACGCTCTCGCTTCAGCCTTTGCCCTATTCAGTGGAAACACCGACGACGCAGAAAACGTCAGCGTGATGCACGCGGCGGTTTTTTCTCGGTTTCGTTCGGCGTCTGGATGACCTGATAGAAGGTCTCGCCTTTTTTGACCATGCCCAACTCGGCGCGCGCGCGTTGCTCGATCGCGGCATAGCCTTGCTTTAAATCGCTTACTTCAGCTTCAAGCACGGCGTTGCGCTCGCGCAGCTTGGCGTTCTCCGCTTGCTGCACCGTGATTTCATGCTGCAATTCCCAAACGGCGTACAAGCCACCGCTGCCGAACCACAACGGATACTGCAGCAATACCAATACACCGATGACGATGTATAAGATAATCTGCAGCGCTTTACGGTGCCCGGGACGACTGTCAGTATTATTTACACTCAAGTTTCCTACCCTGCCGCGACACTACCAAGACCAGCGCCTATTATATTGCTGCATTTGTTCTTGGTATTGCCGTTTTTGCTCCACATAGGCCTGCTCTTTTTGCTCGCGCTCGGCTTGCTGCCATTCCTGCTCGGTCGGCGACGGTTTAGCGTTCAGCGGCGGCGACGTCGGTATCGGTCGAACCGACAATGCCGTCCGCGGATTTTGATCGTCGGCTTCGGCCGCCGAGATACCCAGCAACGGCGCAACGGATAAGCGGTTCACCGGTTCCGTCGCGGCGCTCGGCGCCACTGGCGGTTTCGGCGGCGTATCAACGTTCACCGCGACGCCGAGACTCATGGAAAAAATAATCAGCGAATTGAGTAGGCAATAAACGCCACGTAACAACCGCGACGGAAGTTTTTCGATCGACAGCACGATAAATAGGCCGAGCAAAATACTCACCGCTAAGATGACCCATTTTATGCTGATGCCGAAATTAAGTGCGATCGGCATCGAAATCGAAGCAACGAGACCGCCGGCGATCCCCGGCGTCAGCATCGAATTGGGATTTAGAAACGCGTCGACTTTGGGCATTGTTCCTCCTTGAACCGTTTGCACATCGATTTTGTAACGTCCGTTTAAATAGCGCTTACCCGTCGGTACAACCAACCGCCGAAATAACAAACCACGCCCAACACAAGCAGCAACGCGATTCGCAACGACGGCGATGCGGCGGCGAGATCGTATACCAACACCTTGATGGCCGTGGCCGCGAACAGCGCGAGCGACGACTGCGCGACGATGCGGTCACGTGTGTGCAGCCCCGCTACCAAACATGTGACCGCCAAGATTCCCCACGTGGTAGAGACGGCGAAGCGGCTGTCGAGCACATGTACCGCCGCCGCCATGGCGCTGACGTGACCGATGTATAACAGCGGCAGTTTCAACCCCATGATCTGCGGTTCACTACGCGCCAAAAAGTAACCAATGTAAATCAATAGCGCGTACACGATCGGCACCACTGATCCAGCTGGTACTTTTTGCATATTGATATCGGCGATCACACGTAAAAAATTGAGCACGAAAATAGCGATGACCGCCACGAAGATCGGCGCGCCGATCGTTTTCGGTCCCATGCCGAGTAGTACCAACGCGCAGGAGATCAATAACAACGCGACGGCGATCCACGGCGCCATCGGCGACGGAATCAATTCCACATATACCGCATGAAACAAAACTAGAGCGGCGTAACTGCTAAGCAAGAATTTTCCCGCCACTGGCGTCTGCGCCAGAAAAATCCGCGCCGAGAAATAACACGCTAACAGCACGCCGAAGCTCCCGATCGCGATCCACGGCGCTAACGACGGCTCGTAGCGCGACAGCAAGGTGTATTCGATGATGTAGAAAATAAGCAACGCCGGTAAATGCGCCGCGGCGGCGACGTTGTCCATCGGCGATTGTTTGCGAATCGAATACATCGCCGCGGTCGCGCCGAAGATCGTCAACTGTAGAAATTGGAAAATCACCGCCGCGATCCAATTGTCGCGGCCGGTCGTGTTCCACAGCAGATCGAATCCGAGCAGCGCGATATAGAGCGCGGTTAGATATGTCGTGCGCCGGCCGATCCAAATCGAATAGGCGCAGAACAATCCGCTCCAGGCAGAAAAATAAATCACGATGTCGGTGATCTCGAGCCGGAACATCGGCAACAAAAACGGCGCCGAGTAAGAACCGACCACCGCAAACACTCCGAACAAATCGCTACGAAATAACGCGCCCAACCATAACCCGAACACGCAGGTCGCGATCACGGCGGCGCCAGCGAAACTGGCGCCAATCAACTGATAATAAAGATGTGCGCCATAGATCGCGGCGAACAACACCACGATGCCGGCTGCCGGCAAATAGGCCGCGTATTGTTGCGCCGATTGACGCAGCCACAGTCCGGCGCCGATCAGCGCAAATCCGGCGATCGCCGCGAGCGCGATCTGCCGCGACGGCGTCAGCCAGCCGGCATCGATGGATAATTTAATGAAATAAATCGCCGCCAACGCCATGGCGGCGGCACCGACCCAACCGAGAATTTTTGTGGGAGAGGAAATACTGTCGCGCGATTTAGCAGTGGTGGATGCGACGTCGGGTTCCGAACGTGGCGGTACGGCGATAACTTCCGGCGCTGTGGCCGGTAGCGGTGACACCGCCGGCGTAGATTCGCCCGGCAGCAACCGCTGGATCAATCCCTCGATTATTCGTAAACGGACATCGATTGCTTCAACACGCTGCTCCAGCTCCGACATCGCGTTTCCTCCGCGGATAGGCTGTGTAAAGCATAGACCGGCGCGTTACACGTGCGCCGGTCTATCGAACAACTTTTAGATTTTTATCCAGCCAACATCGGGAACGCGCGCCGACCGGGGTACTTAGCGGCCGCGCCGAGTTCACCTTCGATACGCAGCAACTGGTTGTACTTGGCGACGCGGTCCGAGCGACACAGCGAACCGGTTTTGATCTGACCGGCGCCGGTGGCGACGGCCAGGTCGGCGATGAAACTGTCTTCGGTCTCACCCGAACGGTGCGAGATCACGGCGGTGTAGCCGGCGCTACGCGCGGTGGCGATGGCGTCGAGCGTTTCGGTGAGTGTGCCGATCTGATTCACTTTAATCAGAATCGAATTGCCGACGCCCTTTTGAATACCTTCCTTGAGAATCTTCGAATTGGTGACGAACAAGTCGTCGCCCACGAGCTGTACTTTCTTGCCGAGTTTATCGGTCAGGATTTTCCAGCCGTTCCAATCGGCTTCGGCGCAACCGTCTTCAATGGTGATGATCGGATAACGCTTGCACCAATCCGCCAACACGTCGACGAATTCAGCGGCGGAGAGTTTGCGGTTTTCCGATTCGAGATCGTACTTATCGTTTTTATAAAATTCCGTGCTGGCACAATCCAAGCCGAGCGCGATATCAGTACCGATTTTATAACCCGCCTGCTCGATCGCTTCGAGAATGACTTGCACTGCCGCTTCGTTCGACGGTAGATCCGGCGCGAAGCCGCCTTCGTCGCCGACCGCGGTGCTGAGCTTGCGGCCGTGCAGTACTTTCTTCAGCGTGTGGAACACTTCGGCGCCGTAGCGCAGCGCTTCGGCGAAGCTCTTTGCGCCGATCGGCAAAATCATGAACTCCTGCATGTCGACGCTGTTGTCGGCGTGCGCGCCGCCGTTGATGATGTTCATCATCGGCACCGGCATGACGAACTCGCCGCCCTTGTGCAGATAACGATACAGCGGCTGCTTTGCGTCCATCGCCGCCGCGCGCGCATTGGCCATCGACACCGCGAGCAAGGCGTTAGCGCCGAGGCGCGATTTATTTTCGGTGCCATCGGCTTGAATCATGGCACGGTCGATCGCCGCCTGATCGCCGGCGTTCTTGCCGACGAGTAATTTCTTCAACTCGCCGTTGACGTGTCCGACCGCGCGCGTCACACCCTTGCCGAGATAACGCTTGGCGTCGCCGTCACGCAACTCGATCGCTTCGCGCGAACCGGTGGACGCGCCCGAAGGCACGGCGGCGCGGCCGATAGCGCCGGACTGCAAGATGACGTCGGCTTCGACCGTCGGATTACCGCGAGAGTCGAGAATTTCGCGCGCGTGAATGTCGGCGATGGCGGACATGGTGGCTTTTCCTTCTTGCATGCTTTCAGAACTATGGCTTTTCACTTTTACCTCGACAGTAGATTGATGTTCCCTCCCCCTTCAAGGGGAGGGAAGCTGTGACAATTCACATCGTTTTCTGTTCAGCGAATCCGCGGCGTTTCACAGTGCTGTCTAATTCCTTCATCGTCTCCAACAACTCGCGCATGCGTCCAAGCGGCCAGGCATTCGGCCCATCGGAAAGCGCTTTGTCGGGATCAGGGTGGGTTTCCATAAAAATACCGGCGACACCGGTGGCGATAGCTGCACGCGCCAAC
>JAHFQD010000129.1 GCA_023266455.1 Candidatus Muproteobacteria bacterium | reverse complement strand
ACCGGTGGAGCCGGTAAACGATATCTGCCAATTCGTCGGCACCGGATCTTGTGTGAATCCCTGAGCCGTCGCGGCGGTGTAAACATCCGGAATATTGATGAGGGTGGTATACCCCGCACCGGTATCGCGATTAACGGTAACGGTTGTGCTTGTCGGATCGTTTCGGGCGTCGACGATCACTTGATAGTAATAACCCGGCGCTGCGGTTGCCGACGCCGTGTTGTCGATTCCCGGCGCCAACGTCGCCGTGCTCGCCAACCAGTTGTAATTGTTTACACCCGATCCCGAACCACGCACGCCGACAGCGTCAGCGGTGAACCCGGAACCGCCGATGCGGCCTTCGGTCGCGCTGGAATAGTTACCAAATTCATCTAACGCCACACCGATCCAACCGCCGGCGAAACCCGGACACGGTGTTCCTGGAAGCGTGGGACAGGCCGCGCCCGTCTTCTGCGCATAACCCAACGAACCACCGAACGCGCCCGGCACCGCCGTCACGGAATAATCCGACAACGTAACGGCGATACCATCCGCGCCGCTGCCGCCATACGCGAAGTGCTGGAACTCGACCGAGATGTAGTTACCGGCGGCGGGAAAGATACCCGGCACGGTCGCGGCCTTGGCGTTGTTGCCGGTATTTTCAGTCAAACGCAGATAACCCGACGTGGCGTTGATGTATGGCACGACCGCCGTGCTATCGCTCTTCGAGACGATCCAGTTGGCGCCGTAGATAGTTGATGGATTGAGCGAGGCGCGACCAAAACGATCGCAGACGCAAGACACGGTTACGCCAGCGGGAACGTTGGTCGGCGGCGCGCAAAACGGATTAAGGGTATAGAAGTCGCCGATGAAATCGCCATTGCCGGTACCGGAACCACCGAGCGGTACGCTGGTGGCGTTAATGATCGTGTCATCGTCGACAAGATTAAGTCCCAAGGTGCCGGAACCG
This sequence comes from Candidatus Muproteobacteria bacterium, assembly GCA_023266455.1. Lineage (GTDB taxonomy): Bacteria > Pseudomonadota > Gammaproteobacteria > Acidiferrobacterales > Sulfurifustaceae > JAHFQD01. The sequence goes on along the minus strand of JAHFQD010000129.1, from coordinate 5,012 downwards.
GTTCCCGAATTCGCCGTGACAGTCCATGTGGTACCTGAACCGGTTACCGACGTAATGCTGGCACCCGTCGCACCACCTCCCAGGACCAAGACGAAGTCCGACGCATTGACGCCCGAAACGCTGACGTTAAACGTCACCGTCCATGAAACCGGATCGCCCACGAAGGCCGGATCCGTACCCGCACGATCAAGCGCCGTTACGGCCGGTATTGGCGGCTTAAGCGCGATCGTCAAAAACGCGTTGATGCTGCTCGACACCGTGGCGGTCGTATTACCCGTGGCTCCTATGGCCGACTTGATGCCGTCCCACACCGCAAAACCGCCACCATTGGCCGACGTCGTACCGGCGTCGGTTCGTTCGGTGATGCTCGTTAAGCCGGCGTTCGTTTCGGCGCTGAACGCTGCGGCGGCCGAGTCGGTATCGCGCGCGACGGCTTGAACAATAAGCGTGTCTTGAACGGTCGTGGTAACACCAGTCACCGTAACGGAAGCGCTGGCGGCCGCCTTCACACCGCCACCCGTAATATCCCACGGGTTACCTGTATTGATAACGCCGCGGTAAGTCAGGATCTGCGCATACACGTGATCGCCTGGATCAGCGACCGTCGGCGACGCCATCGCGGCAGAAGTGGCGCGCGCCCAGAACACCGTGATCTGTGTTCCGTTCGTTGTGGTACCGGTCGCTTGCGGGCTATTCGTCACCGCGACGAAACCCGCCGCGGTAGAAAGCGTCGCCGGTTGACCGCCCGTGCTTTCGACGAACAACAACGCGATGTCGTCCACTTGATGTGTCGGCCATGCCGGTGAAACCGCACCGGTGCCGTTGACAGCCGTTCCCGCCGCTTGGAACGTCGGTGCCGCGTAAACATCGGTCAATGCCGACGCCGTCAGGATCAACAACAAAAAGGACCAAAGTTTTTTTGCATTCATCGTGTTTCCTTATTCGCACGGTTCGCGAAATAACGAAATAATTTTTCGAAGAAACGTATTACCTTCCGTGCGCGTTAGCTTCACGCCAATCCCAACGTCGTTCGCGCCATCAGAACGATTCCTTGCGGTAGATCGTCTTCGGCGCCGCGGTTCCTTTCTCCGCCGGACCCGCGTTCGGCGAATCTTGTTTACGCTCGGGTGCCGAGTTCGTCGACGACACGTCGTCCTTTTGTTCGACGATCCCCGGCGATACCGGCGCAACGTTCTGCGGTGGTGAAGAAAACTTGCTACCGACAAAAAATTCGCCGGCCCACCATGACGCCGCCGCCGCCGTCGCCGTCGCCAAAGCCGCCAACAACCACCAGTACCACCTCGACGCGCGCCGCGATTCTTGTGCGTCGCGCGGACGCGCACGCAGCACGCTTTGTTCAATTGCGTTAAGCCTAGCCGATTCGGGCGACGGCAAGCGTTCGCAAACGCCGGCGATCAGCCGCGTCAGTTCCGTCTCGTCTAGTTTCCTATTCATCGCCATTCAATCGCTCACGCAGCGTTTGCAGTATTTCGGAACATTGCCGGCGCACCGTGCCTTCGGGAAGATCCAACGCTTGGGCTATTTCCTTGTGCGACAGTCCTATCCAATAACGCATGAGCAGCAGGTTTTGCTCGCTCTCGGGCAAAGTCGAGAGAACACCACGAATTTCAGCGTATTCAGGGGGTTCGGGGGTCGTCGCCGCGTCGATGTCGTCGGCGGAAACGCCCTGCGCCCAAGGGGCGGCGCGACCACGGCGATAGCTGTCGATGCGCAGGTTCAACGCGATGCGATACAACAACGCCACCGGCTCGCGCGGATCGCGGCAAACGTTTTTGACGAACCGAAGGAAAGCTTCCGCCAGCAAATCGTACGCCGCATCGCGATCGCAGCCGCGCGCGATTAGAAACTTCCACAACTTACCGGCTTGAGCGCGATAGAACTCGCGAAACGCTTGCGCGTCGCCGTCGCGGCACCAGTGGAGGATTTGTTGCTTGGGGTCGCGCACGATTGCGGACTACGTGGCTTAGAGAATCGATGGATCGTAATCCCCTCTCCCACAGGGAGAGGGCCAGGGTGAGGGGTGTATTAAGACTTCCTTAACTATCCCCTCATCCTGTCCTTCTCCCGGAGGGAGAAGGAACCCAATGATTAATCGCATCTCATTTGATCGGATGCAGTTCATCACGGCGCGTTCGTCACCGTGACCTGCAACGTGCGCGAATAGTAATCGCGATCGCCGTAGGTACCGAAGGTCGCGGTGGAGTTGATGATGTAGACGTGAATGTTCGAGTTGCCCGCTTCGGTGTATGGACTGCCCGCGGGCTCGGTGCAGGTAACGGTGACGGAATAACCACTCAAGCCGATACCGGCCGGCACAAACGTCGACGTGGCGGCGCAGCTGGAACTGACCACCGATTGATAAACGCCCCACTCCAATCCGGACGCCGCGGCGTAATAAGCGCGCGTGCCTTGCATAGCGGCGAGCGAGGTGAAGCGCTGCGCTTCGCCGATGGTGATGATGAAAATTCCGAGCGCCGACAAAACCACCAATAAAAAGATCGCCGCCACCAGAGAGAATCCTCTCTGATATAACGCACGACGATTTAGCGGTTGGCGCGTCATGGAACGTTGTACACGTGTACCTGATGAATCAGCCGCACTGGTTCGGACGGCGTCGCCGAGTCTTGAATGGTTAATTCCATCGTGGTCAAACCGGCACGCGAACTCACGCCCGATTGATACGTGAAGCGACAAGCGACGACTTTCTGCGCCACGCGTGAACCGACGCCGCCGGCGGCCGTCAATTCCGCGTCGGTATCCATCAACGCGTGATTGCTGGTGATGGTGTAACCCTGGTAGCGCGTGAGCGTGCCGGCGGTGGTGTCGCAGAGATACGTCACCGGCGTATCGACGATGAAGAAACGTTGGCGCGGCGACGCCAAATAGGCGCCGAAATTTTTACTCGACATACTGATATGTGTGGTACTCGTGGTTCCCACGGCCATCAACGTGCGGTTATCACCGAAGTAAGCGTTATAGGTCGTGCCGGTAGTGGCTTGATTGTTCACCACCATTGAATACGTCGTCAGCAACGGATCGGCGGGATTCAGCGTCTGTAGCGCGCCGATGACGTCGAAGTCCGTTTCCGGGATACCGAATTGGAAGCGCGCATTGGCATTGCCCGGCGGACTAGTGCGGTAACGTCCGCCATCTAAGGTATGCAGAATCTCTATCACGCACACACTGGCGTTGGTGGGACAAGTCGCATCGCCGGTATTGCCCGCCGTCGAACGAATACGCACGCTATTCGGCAAGCTGGCGCGGATGTCGCGCTGCATACGACGCAACGCGCTCTCGGCCATATCGACCACCTCCGCACGTTTCATTTGTGCGTCGATGCCGTTGACCGGACCGCGGATGATCATCGCGAGAATGACGGCGATGATGCCGGAGATAGTGATCACGATCACCATCTCGATCAGCGTGAACCCGCGGAGGAAATGGCGTGGGCGGCGCATCAATAATTAGTCCGGTAACCGGTGGTGGTGTAGGCGGTGTTGTCCGGCCCTGTCACGGTCACTTCTACGCGCAAGACTTGGCAGTTTGCACCGGTCAACCCATTCAATGTGCCATTGGTGAAGACTGAGACCTGAGCGCGATAATTGGGAAGCGACGTAATGTTGGTGTTGTCCTGTCGTTTCGGTGGCAAATCGTTAGCCCCGTCGTAATCGCAAACGTTGTCAAATAAATCTCGAGAGGCCTCAACGACAAGCGGACACACATTGCAATTAGCACTTCCTGGCGCGTTGCCGACGATGCAGGTATTGCTCGGATCGCAAAAATCCTTGAGCAATATTTCTTCTAAATAAGATTCCGCAATCGCCACTTCTTGGTCTTGCGTCATGGGATCGGCGCTGCTCAACACGTTGCGATTGATGACCATCAAGATACCGGCGAGCGCGACGCCGATGATCACGATCGACATGATCAATTCGACCAAGGTGACGCCTTTCTGAATATGAGGCAAGGAGTCCGTGGCTTTACGGAGCGGTATTAACTTTTGATCTCTCAACATCTCTATATGGTGATGCATCGCGCCATGTTTCTCACGTGAGATACCGCTACAAAATTTGAAGATGCTTTCAGACTGAACAATATAATATTCAATCTCTTAAAAAAGTTTTATTTTGTATCTTCTGGCATAACCTGAAAATTGCCCACTTCCGCATATGTCACCGCCAAAGTTATCAACCGCCATAAACTGTGTCGCAGCCGATGGTGGTTCAGCAATAGCGGTATAACTAACCGGTGCGGCGCAAATGCCGGCCGAAAACGCCAAGAAACAAATCGACGCTATGATGATTTGGTGTTTCAAACATTCCCCTCTTTAGTCCGACATGCCGGTGATAATTTTTAAATAAACTGCTTCTGATTTTTCTCAAGCATTCTAAGAAAAACGTTTTAATTTAAAAAAACATGTCACAATTTCTCCACGTACCCGGTCACAACCCAAACACGAAATCGACTCTGTGTTGTGCCGTTATCAATAGTGACAGTCGTATTCACCGCGGGGCTGGCGAGACTGCCCAGCGGCAGGAAATATAAATCGGTGGCGGTTAGCGTGATGCCGCTCGGTGCGGTGCGAGTGAACGTTCTATTCGGATCGACCAAATCGACGAGAGCGGTGCCATAAGACGCCGCGTTGTAAGTTGCGGCGGTGCACACCGGCTGCGAAGCGGCGCGAAAGATCGTGTAACCGGTGGCGGTGATATTGACGCGAATCACGCAGCCGCTAGCGATTGCCTGCTTCTGCGCGTAGCGCACGGCGGAAACCGTTTCGTTGAAAAATCCGTATTGATCGAACGTTTGTTTATTGAAAAACAGCGGCCCGCTGATGGCGGCGATAATGGCGATAATGACCATCGTGGCGATCAATTCCACGAGCGTGAAGCCCGCCGATGTACGGCGCGTCATTAACCGGAAATAGTTCACGCCTCGTTTCCGCCCGCAATGTCTCTAAGTGTTAAAAGTATAGGCAAGCTTCATGCTCC
>JAHFQD010000003.1:5700-21021 GCA_023266455.1 Candidatus Muproteobacteria bacterium | reverse complement strand
TCGACGCCGTGGTGGTATCGATCGCCGCCGAATCGAAATTTTCTGTCGTTGCAACCCACGCCGAACCGTTCACCGCCGCGATTGCCGATCGCATCCATGCCATAGCCGACGGGACTAACGACACGTTAGATGCTTATGGCGCGCTGGACATGGAACTCGGCACGCTATTCGCACAGGCCGCGTTAGCGGTGAGCAAGAAAGCAGGCTTACAACCGCGAGAGATCGTCGCCATCGGCAGCCATGGCCAAACCGTTCGACATCGTCCGGGTAATAAATGGCCTTTCAGCCTACAAATCGGCAACCCCTCGATGATCGCGCAGTGTACTGGCATTACAACAGTCGCGGATTTTAGAGCGCGCGACATCGCCGCCGGCGGCCAAGGCGCGCCGTTGGTGCCGGCGTTTCACCGTTGGCTTTTTCATTCCGCTAAAAAAAATCGAGCGATTGTTAACATCGGCGGCATCGCCAACGTTACCTTTCTACCCGCGGGCAGTGCCGCCATCGGCTTCGATACCGGACCAGGCAATACGCTGCTTGATCAATGGATACGTCGACACCTCGGTAAAGATCGAGATGAAAACGGTGCATGGGCTGCAACCGGAAAAACTTCCAACGAACTACTACGACAGCTACTCCTGGATCGCTATTTTTCCGCGCCAGCGCCAAAGAGCACGGGTCGAGAGCATTTCAATATAACGTGGCTTGAAACAGCGTTAAAAAAAATCGGTTCACTCGCGGCTCAAGACGTTCAAGCGACACTGACAGAACTTACCGCTCAATCTATCGCCGATGCACTGGCTAAGCTACCTGGAAAAGATTTAGAGATTTATTTATGCGGCGGTGGCGTTCACAACGCCACGCTCGTGCGTAGTTTGCAACGACTACTCGGCAGGTCACCTGAAATCACCAGTTCGATTGGCTTAGATCCCGACTGGGTAGAAGCCTGCGCGTTCGCTTGGTTAGCGCATTGCGCGCTAGAAAAACTACCCGGAAATATCCCAAGCGTTACCGGCGCCAACCAAGCCGTTATCCTCGGTGGGATTTATCCCGCTTAAAAAATAAAAAGGCGGCCCAAGGCCGCCTTTTTTATTCGCATTTAAATATCGCTTAGGTGCTAAAAGAAGATCCGCAACCGCAGGTTGTGCGTGCATTCGGGTTCTTAATGACGAACTGCGCGCCTTGCAGCCCTTCTTGATAATCGATTTCCGCGCCGGTCAGATATTGAAAACTGAGCGGATCGATCAACAAGGTCACGCCATCTTTCTCAACACGCGTGTCGTCTTCGTTCGCGCCTTCTTCAAACGTAAAACCATATTGGAATCCAGAGCAACCGCCACCGGAAACGAATACGCGCAACATTAAGGAAGGATTCTTCTCTTCCTCGATCAATTCTTTAACTTTAGATGCGGCCGCGTCGGTAAAAACGAGCAGCGACGGCATTTCGGGTACAGCGGCATTCATAATCATCTCCAGAAAAAAACAGCTTATATATTATGTAATTCCTGAGTGAATAGGTCAACAAATCACGCTTCTTCTTCCACAGCCCCTGCGGTTACCGGCTTAAGGCGCGTTACCGCCGCCTTATTTACCTCACTCGCTTCTCGGACCAGGTTGCCGTTGATGACGGCACCGAGCGCCATTTCGATAACTTTGTAGTAGACATCACCGCTGATCTCGGCCTTCGGCTGCAGTTCCATGCGCTCGGAGGAACGGACGCTGCCCTTGATCGATCCATTGGAAATGATATGCGGCACCGTAACGTTACCGATCACTTGGGCATTTTCACTCAAGACCAAGGTACTGCTACCATCGCCCTTGGCAGTGATGTTTCCACGAATTTTGCCGTCGATGCGAAGTCCACCGGAGAACGTGATATCCCCTTTGACTTCGGTCTTGGCGCCGATCAGCGTATCAATCGTGTTGCACGGTTTTTCCGCCGGGACTTTATTCGCTGCGCCAAACATCCTGTCATCTCCTGGTTTATCTTGGGGGTCTAAGTAAGTCTAGTCGTTTTTGCCAGCAGCGTACGCTTGCGGCCAGTCATAACTGGCCTCGACTGTCTGCCCACCCCCTACCACGTTCACATTAACCTTAACCGAACGTGGTCGAAATCCTCGAGGCAATTCGAATTTGCCTTCAATATCTTGAAAATACTTTAAATTAACTTGAATCGGTTTATCGCCAGCGGGAGGAATTTTAATCGCGATATCTTGCCCGCCCTGCGAACCACTGAGTTCTATATTCGCGGTACCGAAAATACCGTGGTCGTGCTTGAGCGCTTGAATCAACACCAGCTTATAACGAAACAAGTTCGTCGATCCCGCCGGCTGAATATCGAGGCTCTGAATACGCAGGCCTCCTTTTTTATCCGCCGGTGAAATAATGTTGCGATAGAAATTCAACTCTTCGCGTAGCTTAACGATCTCTTGCGCGGAGTTTTGCAGCGCCTTGTCTAAATCCTGATACGCCGCTTGATCCATCTGAATGGTACGCTCGGCGCGCGCCAACGATTCGCGCAGTTGTCGATTATCGTCTTCGACCTGTTTATTTTGATCTTGTAACCGCTGTTGCGTTTGCGTCGCGACGCCGCGCTCGAACCCCGCCATGCTCAGGCCCTGTTCGTATAACAAAATCGACGCGACAACGATGGCCGTCGCGACGCCTCCAAAAACCAAAAGTTTGGTTCGGGATGAAAGCTGGCGCCGGACGACAACAGCGCCGGTCGTTTTGTGTTGCCGAAAAATACGGCGGAGAAATTGCAGCATAAGCGATTAATCGTGATGTGAACGAATTATAGCGGAGCAAAACAGCGCCACCAGCCGCCGTTCGACGGATTGGTTTAGGGCATTACTGCCGGCGAATTCAAACCGAGTTTCTCGTTCAAACCGAACATGATATTCATATTTTGCACGGCTTGACCCGCCGCGCCTTTGACCAAATTGTCGATGACCGATAAGACGACCACTGTATCGCCACCCTGCGGCCGATGCACGGCAATACGGCAAACGTTGGCGCCACGCACAGAACGGGTTTCCGGATGACTACCCGCAGGCATCACGTCCACGAAAGGTTCGCTGGCATAGCGCTTTTCATAAAACGCCTGCAGATCGACGTCGCTCTTCTTTAAGCGTCCATAAAGCGTCGCATGAATGCCACGGATCATCGGCGTGAGATGCGGTACGAACGTCAAACCGACGGGTTTTTTGTAGACGCCCTCAAGACCTTGTTTGATTTCCGGCAAGTGGCGGTGGCCGGCGACGCCATAGGCCTTCATCGTATCGGCCGCTTCGGAAAACAGGACATGCGTCTCGGCTTTTCTGCCGGCGCCGCTGACGCCAGACTTCGCGTCCGCGATCAACGATCCAGCGTCGATCAAATCGTTTTCCAGCAACGGGAAAAATCCGAGTTGCACCGCCGTTGGATAACATCCCGGATTCGCTACGATCCGCGCTTTGCGAATTTTTTCTCGATTAACTTCCGGCAATCCATAAACCGCTTCTTGAAGAAGCTCGGGACAAATATGCGGCATCTTGTACCACTGTTCCCAAAGCGCCGGATCGCGCAAGCGAAAATCCGCCGCGAGATCGATCATGCGCACGCCGGCGGCGACGAGCTCACGCGCTTGCGTCATGGCGACACCGTTCGGCGTGGCGGTAAACACCACGTCGCATCCGGCGAGTTGCTTGGAATTCGGTTCGACGAAACTGAGATCGACATAACCCCGCAGGCTGGGAAATAAATCGGCGACTTTTTTCCCCGCTTCGCCGCGAGACGTAATCGTTTGCAACCGCGCTTGCGGATGAACCGCCAACAATCGCAACAACTCGACGCCGGTATAACCCGTTCCACCAATAATGCCGACTTTGATCATTTAGCCCGAAATAATGAGGTAACGTGAATTCTAATAATAACCGTAATGACGGTTTTTGTGACGATCTGGCGAGGATGACAACGGAGAACCCAACAACAAAATTAGGCGCTATCGAGCTTGCTCGATAGCGCCTAATCTCTAGCTCTTTTAAGGATACAGTCCGCGCAGCGCTCGAGCGGCAAGAATGCGCTTGCAAGCGACGACATAAGCGGCCGTACGCAGCGGCAACTTCTTGGCTTGCGCAACTTCCCACACACCTTCAAACGCTTCGGTCATGATGCGCTCGAGACGGGCGTTGATTTCGTCTTCGCTCCAGAAAAAGCTCGAGATATCCTGCACCCATTCGAAGTAGCTGACGGTAACGCCACCCGCGTTCGCCAACACGTCGGGAACAATGAGCGAACCGCGCTCTTGCAAGATGCGATCGGCTTCCGGCGTGGTCGGTCCATTCGCGCCTTCAACAACGACGCGCGCGGAAATCGTCTTGGCATTGTCGCGCGTGATCTGCCCTTCCACCGCGGCCGGGATCAAGAACTCGCACGGCAACTGCCAGAACTGTGCATTGTCGATTTTCTCGACGCCCGGAAAATCTTTGAACGACTTGTGCACCGCACGATGCTGACGCAACGCGGCGACGTCGAGACCGTTGGGGTTATAAATCGAACCGGTTTCATCTTGCACCGCGATGACCTTTGCGCCGTTCTGAACGAAAATGCGCGCCGCGGCTTCGCCGACGTTGCCGAAGCCTTGAATCACGACTCTCGCGTCTTTGATCGGAATATTGATCTTGTTCGCTGCCGAACGCGCGGTGACAAATACGCCGCGGCCGGTCGCGTCATGGCGACCCAAGCTGCCGCCCAAGGAAACCGGCTTGCCGGTCACGACGCCGGTCGAGGTGCGGCCTTGATTCATGGAGTACGTATCCATGATCCACGCCATCACTTGTTCGTTGGTGTTGACGTCCGGTGCCGGAATGTCTTTGTCTGGGCCGAGCAATATATTTATTTCGCTGGCGTAGCGACGGGTCAAACGTTCCAACTCTCCCATGGAAAGCTGCTTGGGATTCACGCGCACGCCGCCCTTAGCGCCGCCGTAAGGAACGTTGACGACAGCGTTCTTGACCGACATCCACGCGGAAAGCGCCATGACTTCGGACAAGGTAACGTCTGGGTGATAGCGGATGCCGCCTTTACCCGGACCGCGCGATAAGTTGTGTTGTACGCGATAGCCTTCGTAGTGCGAGACCGTTCCGTTGTCGAGTTTGATCGGCACGTCGACAATCAGGATACGTTTGGGACGGCGCAGGGTTTCTATCCACGGATGCAACTCCTTATCGAGCCAAGGAGTGACATCCTCTACCTGCTGCAGATACGTTTCCCAAGGACCGAGATTGTCCTTGGACAAATAAGAAGGAATAGAACTCGATTGAATATACTGGGCTACGGTCACGGTTTAGTTCACCTTGTACGAAAACGATGATATTTGGTTACTGCGTCATTTGTTGCGGCAGCCACGTAATAATGCCGGGGGCGTAATACATCAACAATACCGCAATTATCATTAGAAAAAAACTCGGCATGGCTTGTTTACTCAACCATGTAATCGGCTTATTCGTCATGCCTTGTAACACAAAAAGGTTAAATCCCACCGGTGGCGTGATCTGCGCCATTTCCACCACCAACACGATGAAAATGCCGAACCACAACAAATCGATGTGGGCCGCCTGAATCGTTGGGAGCAGGACGCTAATCGTCAGCACGACCATCGATATACCGTCTAAAAAGCATCCCAAGACGATATAAAAAATCATCAGTACCAGGATGAGCGACAGCTGCGAAAGCCCTAACCCGTTGATCCACTCCGCCAGATGGCGTGGCAACCCGATATACCCCATTGCCAAGGTTAGGAACTGCGATCCCGCGAGAATCAGCGCAATCATGCAGTATAAGCGGGTGCCGCCCAGGAGGCTATCGCGAAAATTTTTCCACGTCAGTTGCCCCTGGGTAGCGGCAACAACAAGCGACCCGACCACCCCCAACGCCGCTGCCTCCGTCGCCGTCGCAAAACCGCAATAAATAGACCCCAATACGGCCACGATCAGCAGGATGATGGGAATTAAATGGCGAGAAACATGCAATTTTTGCGAAAACGAGAGCTTGGGTCCAGGCGGTGGGATTTTCTTGGCGTTAAACAAGCTCCAGACAATGGTGTAGACCATCATCATTCCGGCCAGAACCAACCCCGGAATAACCCCGGCGATGAACAATTTAGAAATCGATACGTCCGTCATGACGCCATAAACAATCATGATAATGGACGGAGGGATGAGCAACCCCAACGTCCCCGCGCCGGCCAGGGTACCGATCGACATCGCCTCGGGGTAACCACGTTTCTTCAGCTCCGGTAACGTCATCTTGCCGATAGTGGCGCAAGTCGCCGCGGACGACCCGGAAACGGCGGCAAAGATGGTGCAACCGACGATGTTCGTATGCAACAACCGCCCGGGGATCCGTTCCAGCCACGGCGCCAATCCTTTGAACATATCTTCCGAAATTTTTGTGCGGAATAGGATTTCTCCCATCCACACGAAAAGCGGCAGCGCGGTCAGAGTCCATGACGATGCCGCACCCCAGATAGTCACCGCCATCGCGTCTCCGACCGGGCGCGACGTGAACAAACTCATCCCGATCCACGCGACACCGATTAATGCCGGTCCGATCCACACGCCGACGCCAAGCAAGATGAATAAAGAAATAATCAGCGCTGCGGTGATCAAAAGATCCATCGTCGCCTCACTCTAAATGCATCGTCGCCGTAGTCGATCGTCGACGTTTACCGGACAATAACAGCAGAAAATCTTCTGCGAATGCCGCTGCGAGCAACAGACAACCGACCGCCATTCCTATCTGCGGAATCCATAACGGTGTCGCGTCCAGCCCGGGAGAAATGTCGCGAAAGACATAAGACTGCCAGACGAGACGCATCGAGAACCACGCGAGCGCACCGCAAAAAAACGTCGCGATGGCATGCGCGATGATTTCTAAAAGCTTTCTGGTTTTCTTATTAAGATACTGAAGGAACAAAGTAACGCGGATATGCTCCCCGTGACGCAAGGTGTACGCCAGCGCAAGAAACGATGAAGCCGCCATACAATAACCAGCATAGGCATCCATACCGCTGACACGAATCGCTAAAAATCGCCCGACAATACCCGTCAAAATAGACAACAGCGTACCGATCATAAAAACGCCGGCTAGATAGCCGGCGCCTAGATAGAGCTTATTCAACGACGCTTTCACTATTTGCGGTATGTGCTGAGCACCTGCTGACCGTCGGCGCCGCTCTGTTTGCTCCATTCGGCGATCATGATATCGCCGACCTTGCGGAATTCCGCCGTCAATTGAGGCGACGGCATCTCGACTTTCATTCCGTTCTTCGTCAGTTGGTCAAGATACCAAGTATTTTTTTCCTCGCTCAATTTCCATCCGCGCTGCTCGGCGGCCGCAGCGGCTTTCAATATCGCTTCCTGCTCCGTCTTCGACAACGCATCGAAGGCTTGTTGATTGACGATGACAGCATTCTTCGGCAACCAAGCACGAACGTCATAATAGTATTTCACCTGCTCCCAAACTTTGCTGTCGTAACCGGTCGCCGCCGACGTCATAAATACCTCAACGGCACCCGTCGCAAGCGCCTGCGCCAATTCCGCGGCCGGAATCGTGACTGGTTGTGCACCGACCAACTCTGCGATGCGACTGGTCTGCGGATTGTAAGCGCGCCATTTCTTACCCTTAATGTTGTCCACGCTGCTAATCGGCTTGGTGCTGAAAATTCCTTGCGGCGGCCAGGGGACCGTATATAGCAATTTCATCCCTTGCCTAGCGAATCGTTGGTCGATCGCCTCTTTGGAAGCTTTCCAGAGTTTCGCAGCGTCTTGATAGCTCGTCGCTAAAAACGGGATGGAGTCGACACCGTAAAGCGGATCCTCATTGGAAAATCCGGAAATAATAATTTCGCCGATTTGAGCTTGTCCGCCTTGCACCGCACGTTTTATTTCATTGGCTTTAAAAAGAGAGCCGGCGGGATGGATGGTTATTTTTAATTTTCTGCCCGCGGCTTTATCCGCTTCCGCAATGAAGCGTTGAATATTTTCAGTGTGGAAATTACTGATGGGATATCCCGTCGGCATATCCCATTTCGCATCGGCGAATGCCGGTAGCGAAACAGCGAGGAGAATCGAACACACGAGGTTCTTGAACGCCTTCATTAACAATTCTCCTCTACAAGAATTCATAACACGTAAATTTAACTATATATAGGCTCGGACCCTGTATCGTTTTATTCAAGATTGTTATTTTTTCCGAATGGGCCAATGCAATATAGGTTTTGCTCGCGCGCGTTGTCAACGATTCGCCAGCGAATTCGGTGTGGCGTTACGCGTATCGGCAAATGCGGTAGAGTAACGGCACTATTAAATGCTTAGGACGTAGGCAATGAAAATTCGTAACGTGCTGCTTGGATCATTGTTGGCCGTAACATTCGCCGGTTGCGGCGGAACATACTATGAAAGAACACCCGTCGACGCGATTCCGGAAGGACCCGGCATGTTCACCGGACCAGAAGGCGCGATCACGCTTAATACTGAGAGGAAAAGTCCGTCTTCCCCCGAGGAAGCGAACGAGTTTCGCGATTTCAAAGAATTTCAACGCTGGAAAGCGTCTCCCGATTACGCGGAATTTCAAGAATGGCGTCGTTGGAAGACCGAGCAGGAATCAAAAGCGAAGTAATTTTTTATCTCATCTACGCCGATAAACGGTTTAGCCCGCTTCGACATCACCGCAAAAAAAACGGGCCTGCATAAGCAGGCCCGTTCTTACGACATACTTCTAACTTCGACTTAGAACTTCAAGCGCGTACCGACGGTCGCCATCTTGATGTCTTCATACGAAGTGGCAGCCACAGCGGTGCCCGTACCAACAGCGGTACCGCCCGTACGATCCAACGTGTGCTTGTTGATGTTGGCATACAGATCGGCCCACTTGGTCGGCGAGTAAACATACTGCACGCCAAGCATTTTGGACTCGTCGCCCTTAGCAGCCAAATCTTCCGTCTTGCCCCAGTCCATCGATACTGCGTGTTCGCCGAACTTGTAGCCGACTTTCAGATATTTGAAACTCGCGTCGAGTTGAGCAGCCGAGACGATGTTCTTGTCTTCACGCTTCGCCCACGCGCCCGTCACACTCAAACCAAATGAAGCCAACCAAGAAGCCGAGAGGCCTTTGTTCTTTCTGTGTCCGGTCGTGACAGAGTTCATATCTTCATCGGTGTACATAGCGGCAGCCGACAACTTGTTACCACCGAAATCTTGGTCGAACCACACCCCGAATTCGTTGATGCTGTCGTTGGTATCGTTACCGTTGCTCACCGAGAGTACGACAGGTCCCAAACGCGGGGTGTCGTAACGCACGCGATCTTTACGAGAAGGATCGAAGTTGCTGGTCGTGGAGCTGATCGTCGGGCCTACACCAGCCGCTGTATCACGGAAGGTCAGCGCGCCGCCAAGGTTGTTCATCGTGCCAGAGTAGCTGGCAGCAGCCGTGCCGGAGATGTCGACTTCGATCGCGCCGTCACCAGCGCCCGAGCCTTGACCCAAACTCACTTTACCGAAGCTACCTTCAAAGTAGGCTTCGATAATGCGTTCATGAAGTCCCGGATCGGAGTTCTTCGCGGTCTGCGTTACAGCGTTCGACGCGTCGGAGAGATATTCCATTTCGATGTTGATACCGGCCTTGGTGCTTCCAACGAGCGTGTCGTTACCGGTGAAACGGAAACGCGTGCCGCTGTTGGCGTTATCAACGTGGTGCAGTTCGGTGTTGAAACCGTCGTCAGCGTACATGATCGCGCGGTTTACTTGACCGGACAGCTTGGCTTCCAGGGCGTGGGCGTTGCCGGCAACAGCCAGCGCGGCGCCAATCGCCACTGCTAAAAGCTTCTTATTCATACTTCCTCCTGGTTGAAGGTCTAAATCGCTTAAACAAGGCTAATCACATAGCCCACGCGTTATATACATGGGCTTTTGCATATCCGCAACGCGGAAAATGCAAAATAACAACAAATACATTTTTTTGTTGTAAAAAAGACACAAGAGAGATGGAATAACTGCCCTATGGAAAGCCGAATACGATTATGCAACTGGCTGGGGAACTAGGATTCGAACCTAGATTGAAGGAGTCAGAGTCCTCCGTCCTACCGTTAGACGATCCCCCAGAAATAAGGGCACGCTGATTCTAATGAATGCTTCTGCGAAGGGTCAACGAAGAAAAAAACAGGCCGCATAAAGCGGCCTGTTTTCGTATTGCTTCGCTGCGTTAGCGCTTGGAGTATTGCGGACGCTTACGTGCTTTGTGCAAGCCGTATTTCTTACGTTCCACAGCGCGGGCATCGCGCGTGACGTAACCGGCTTTGCGCAAGGTTGGACGTAAGGCTTCATCATAAGCAAGCAGCGCGCGGGTCAATCCATGGCGAATCGCACCGGCCTGTCCGCTCGGACCGCCGCCGTCAACATTGATATCGACGTCGAACTTATCCAGCATGTCCACGGCAACAAATGGCTGGCGCACGATCATGCGCGAAGTTTCGCGACCGAAATATTCATCCAATTTGCGGTTGTTGACGAGGATATTGCCCTTGCCAGATCGCAAATAAACGCGTGCCGTCGACGACTTGCGACGGCCCGTACCATAATAAACGTTTTGGGTAGTCATCTTTACGATCCTGCCTTAAATCTCTAACACTTTCGGTTGTTGCGCCGTGTGAAGATGCTCGGCTCCGCGATATACCTTCAATTTTCTAAACATCTGCCGGCCCAACGGATTCTTCGGCAACATGCCTTTAACGGCGATCTCGATCAACTGCTCTGGGCTTTTTTGACGCAACTCGCGAACGCTCGCACTCTTCAAACCGCTTTGGTAGCCGGAGTAACGGTGATAGAACTTTTCATGTTCTTTCTTACCGGTCACTTGGATTTTTTCCGCGTTGATGACGATGATGCAATCACCGGTATCGACGTGTGGAGTGAATTCGGGTTTGTGCTTACCGCGTAAGCGGCGCGCGACTTCGGCAGCAAGGCGACCAAGCACCTTGCCACTGGCGTCCAAAATATACCAATCCCGTTTGACGGTTTCAGGTTTTGCAGAATAGGTTTTCATTGTCCTTCCACGGCTCGGGGAAGACCCCCAAAAAGATTGCGGATGCTACAAAAACTAACCGCCTATAGCAAGTTTTTAGCGATTTACTTGTAGCTCTGTAAGTGCCTGTTTATAAAATAAAAAAGGCGCGGCTTTCGCCGCGCCAGAAATACTACTTTAAGGAGGTTGGAGGAATCCTCATTGTCGCTCAAACTGCTTGAGCTAACGCTGTACTCAGATAATGCAAGAGATAGGCCAACCTGCCGTCGTTCGCCGAATCAATAAAAAAGCCTCAAATTTAAGGGAATTCCAAGACATCCACCCCCAAAGGCGACTAGGATAGAAATACCGCACGATGCATGACTAAAGATTCCATGCAACCCATCTCTAAATCGATTCTCGACAATTCCGCCGCCCTCCCGAATGGCGTCTTCGCCGCAACGTTGACCCCGCTGAACAATGATTTAAGCATCGACTATCAACTGCTGGCGGACCATTGCCATTGGTTACTCGCGAATGGTTGCCACGGCATCGTTCCAATGGGAACAACGGGCGAGGCGAATTCTTTTAGCGTGCCCGAGCGCATCGAAATGCTGGATCGCTTAATCGCTTTTGGTGTTCCCGCAAATCGGCTGCTCGTCGGAACCGGCTGTTGTGCGATACCCGACACTGTCGCGCTGACGCGTCACGCGGTGGCGCACAACACGGGCGGCGCACTTGTACTGCCACCGTTTTATTATAAGAACGTCAGCGACGACGGCGTCTTCGCCGCATTCGATCAAATCATTCAATCGGTGGCTGATCCGCACCTAAAGTTATATCTCTACCATATCCCGCAAATAACCGGTGTGCCGATCAACCCCGCGCTCATCGCGCGCTTGCTTAAACACTACCCAAACGTCATCGCCGGGATCAAAGATTCCAGCAACGACTGGAACAACATGAAAGCATTGCACGAACAATTTCCGTCTCTGCGCGTTTACGCGGGGACGGAAAAATATTTACTTCCGCTGACGAGGATCGGCGGCGCCGGTTGCATCTCGGCGACGACAAACATCACCTGCTCGCTCGCCAACGAGCTTTATCTGCATCGGACATCGCACGAGGCCGAGACCTTGCATCAACGCGTGATCGCCGCGCGCGAAGTGATCGAGAAGTATCCTGTGATCCCCGCGCTCAAACGCTTGACCGCGATGCGTACAGGCAGAGTGTCCTGGTTGAACCTTCGCCCTCCGCATATCACGCTAAGCGAAGAACGCGCGATGGGTTTAATGGCAGACTTAAAAGCCGCCGCATTTCCGCTGTGGTAGCGTCTCTTTCCGAACGCGACGACCAAACCTTGGCCTGTGTTAATCTCGTTTCATCGGAGGAAAGCGATGCAAAACTTACGAGAGCTGTTTGAAAATAACCGCGCCTGGGCAGCCAAAATCATCGAGCAAGATCCAGCTTTCTTTCAAAAGCTGGCCAAGATTCAACGTCCCGACTACTTATGGATCGGTTGCTCCGATAGCCGTGTGCCGGCGAATCAGATTACCGGTCTTCAACCCGGCGAAGTATTCGTTCATCGCAATGTCGCCAACGTCGTCGTACACACAGATTTAAATTGCCTGTCCGTCATTCAATACGCCGTGGATGTGCTCAACGTGAAACACATCATCGTCTGCGGCCACTACGGCTGCGGCGGCGTGAAATCGGCACTGCAAGGCGATCGCCTCGGGTTAATCGATAACTGGCTGCGGCACGTCGAAGACATCCGCGACAAACATTGGCCGTTGCTGTCGCGACTGAAAACGCAACGTCAACAATGGGACAACCTCTGCGAACTCAACGTCATTGAGCAAGTCATGCATGTATGCCGCACCTCGGTCATCCGCGACGCTTGGAGCCGAGGACAAAACATCACTGTGCATGGATGGATTTACGGCGTTAACGACGGCTTGCTGAAAAATCTTCACGTTTCATTCGAAGACGAAAAAGACATCGATATGCGCTATCGCGACGCGGTAGAAAAACTCTCCATCACGGTGGCACGCTGAGATGATTCCATGAATAAATTCGACCGTCGCGCTTTTTTGAAAACCACCGGCTTGGCGTTAGCCACGACGCTTCCGGTTTTATCTGCCTGCGCGCGGCCGAAAATTATTTCCGATCCCTTTACGCTCGGCATCGCTTCCGGTTCGCCGTTGCCGGATGGCGTCGTTCTCTGGACACGGCTCGCGCCGCAACCGCTCGCCGGCGGCGGACTCGATCCGCTGCCGATTTCAGTCGGCTGGGAAGTCGCGAGCGACGAGGCTTTTCGCAAAATCGTTCAACGCGGCACCGCGATCGCGCAACCGGATTTCGGACACTCGATTCATGTCGAAGTCGACGGACTGGAACCGGCACACTGGTATTGGTATCGATTTTTCGTCGGCGACGCGGTCAGTCCGATCGGCCGCACCCGCACCGCGCTGGCGCCAAAAACCGCCGGCGAATTTCGTTTCGCCTTCGCCTCGTGTCAGCAATACGAGCAAGGTTATTACGCAGCGCACCGGCATCTAGCGCAGGAAGAACTCGACCTCGTAATTTTTCTCGGCGATTACATCTACGAATCGTCGTGGGGGAAAAACCACGTGCGTAATCACGGAACGCCGCAACCACGTACGCTGGAACAATATCGCAATCGCTACGCGCTTTATAAAAGCGATCCCGATCTGCAGCGCAGTCACGCACGTTTTCCGTGGATCGTGACCTGGGACGACCACGAAGTGGCGAATGACTATGCCAACGACCACTCGCAAGAGCTCGATCCGCAATTCCTCGCGCGGCGCACAGCAGGGTACCAAGCGTTTTACGAGCATATGCCGTTGCGCGCGAGCGCCCGTCCTAACGGACCTAATTTACGTCTCTACGAACAGTATGATTTCGGACGTTTGCTGCGAATTTACATGCTCGACGACCGCCAATACCGAGACTACCAAGTCTGCCCTAAACCCAATCGCGGCGGCTCGAACCTCGTCGGTGCAGAGTGCAAAGCGCGCCTTAACGAGAAGCTGACGTTGCTTGGGTGGGAACAGGAAACTTGGCTTGAGCGCGGGTTGGAAAGCTCGCGCGCCCAATGGGATGTCATCGCGCAACAAACGTTAATGGCGCAGACCCTGCGCGCCGAAAAAAAATTCTGGACCGACGGTTGGGACGGCTACCCCACTGCGCGCCGCCGCCTTCTGGAGAACGTCTCGAAACGTTCCTCAACGAACACGCTCGTCGTCAGCGGTGACGTGCACGCCAACGCAGTGTGCGATCTAAAAGTCGATTTCGACGATCCACGCTCGCCGGTCGTCGCCACGGAATTCTGCGGAACGTCGATGACTTCCCAAGGCCCATCCGCGAAAAACATCGCGGAATGGCGCGCGAACAATCCTCACATCCGTTACGCGCGTGGCGACAAACGCGGCTACGTCAGAGTGGTGTTAAACGAACGCCGAGCGCAGGTCGCCTTACGCGTGATCGGCAGCGAGAAGGATCCAAAATCGGGAATTTCTTCGTTGGCGCAATTTGTCGTCGAGAACGGCCGCCCCGGCGCGAAGTCCGAGTCGTAAATCCTCAACGGTACATCGCTTCGTTGGTTCCACCCGTTGGAATTTCATCGGCACGCGCCACCGCGATCCCATCGGCCATCACGCCATTCCTAATTCCAAGCGCGCCGCCTCCGACATCCGCTCCTGGGTCCACGGCGGATCCCATACGATTTCGACCTCCGTCGCTTTTACGCCCGGCACTTGGTTGACCACGCCCTGCACCATACCCGGAAACGTCTGCGCGACGGGGCAACCTGGCGCGGTCAGCGTCATTTGGATGTGCACAGTGCCGCGCGCCTCGTCGAGTTCTAGGGTGTAAATCAGTCCGAGGTCGTAAATATTCACCGGCACTTCGGGGTCGTACAGAGTGCGCAGCGCCTGAATGATGCGTTCGCGTAACGGCAGCGCGTTCGCTTCCGGATTCACGACGCGCCTCGCGTCGATTCACCATCGAGCCAACGGTCGGCGAATTGCTGTTCGAGCGCACGGCGCAACGCGATCAGTCGCATGCGTTCCAACAGATCGTCGACGAATCCGTATACCAACGCGCTGCGTGCGCGCGCTTCATCCAACCCTCGAGAGCGCAAATAAAACAACGCGTCGGCGTCGAGGCTGCCGACGGTGGCGCCGTGTGTACATTTGACGTTATCGGCGTAAATCTCGAACTGCGGTCGGCTATCGGCCTCGGCGCTCTCCGACAACAGCA
>JAHFQD010000003.1:0-5690 GCA_023266455.1 Candidatus Muproteobacteria bacterium | reverse complement strand
TGCGCTTGCGGACGCACGACGACGCGACCGTCAAACACGCCACGCGCGTTGTCGTCCAATACGCCTCGATAGGTTTGGCGGCTGACGCCACGACGCGCCTGATGATCCACGCGCAGTTGCTGGTCGAGATGTTGCCGTCCCCCGCCGATGTAAATGCCGTTCAACTCGCAGAGCGCGTCGTCGGCGCTCAAATTACACGACAGCTCGTGACGCGCGATACGTCCGCCGAGCGTCACGCTGTGCGAGACATATCGGCTGCCGCGTTCTTGATGCACATCGGTCGTCGCGACGTGATACCCCAAATCGGCTTCGCGTTCGACGCGGTAATGCTCCAGCGCCGACGACGACGCCAACACGATTTCCGTATACGTGTTGGTGAGATAAGCGCCGTTATTCACCGCGACGTAGTCTTCTACCAGCGTGGCTCGACTACCCGGATCGGCGACGATGATATTGCGCAAATAAACCCCGGACTCGGGCGTCGCCGTAGATACGAACAACAAATGAATCGGCACCAACGGCGACGCGCCGCTGTCGATGCGAATAAACGCGCCGTCGCGCACCAGCGCCATATTGAGCGCGCCGAACCCATGCCGCGGCATTGCGCTGTAACGCGCGAACCACGGCTCGACTTCACCGGCGTCGCGCGCCAAGGTCCGCGCTAAGGTTTGCACCCGTACGCCGGTCGGCGGCGTCGGCGCGCTCGACAGGGTGGGATTGAAATGGCCGTCTACAAAAACCAACATATGGCCGCCGATATCGAACCGCCGCAATTGCGTCGCCGCTACGTCTTCGCGCCGCGCCGCCGGCGCGAAATGCTTCAGGCCGATCGATCGTACGTCGGTGTATTTCCAATCTTCCTGTTTCGTCGTCGGAAACCCGGCGTCCATAAATTGTTCCAGCGCTCGCGCACGCAACGAGCGCAACCAGGGAATCCGCGCGCCGGGCAAGGTCGCCGTCGCTTGGCGAAAGTCTTCACGATAGAGATCGCGATTTTCCGCTGCGGCGTTCATGCGCCCGCTCCCGTTTCGGCTTCGATCCAACCATAACCGCGCTCTTCGAGCTCCAGTGCCAATTCGGCGCCACCGGAACGCACGATGCGCCCGCCGGCCAACACATGCACCCGATCCGGTTTGATGTAATCCAGCAATCGCTGGTAATGCGTCACGAGCACAAACGCGCGTTGCGCCGAGCGCAGACTGTTGACGCCGTTGGCGATGATCTTGAGCGCATCGATATCGAGACCGGAATCGGTTTCATCCAAGATCGCCAAGCGCGGTTCGAGCAATAACAGCTGCAATATTTCATTACGTTTTTTCTCGCCGCCGGAAAAACCTTCGTTCACCGCGCGATATAAAAACGTCTCCGGCATATCGACTAGTTTAAGTTTTTCTTTGACGACAGCGAGAAAATCCATGGCGTCCAATTCCGGCGCGCCGCGCGCCCGGCGCGCCGCGTTCACCGCCGCTTTGAGCAAATAAATATTGCTAACGCCGGGAATTTCTACCGGATATTGAAACGCGAGGAATATACCGGCGTGCGCGCGTTGCTCCGGTTTCAATGTCGACAAATCGTTGCCGTCGTATCGTATTTCGCCGTCGACAATCCGAAATTGTTCTTGTCCCGCCAACACCTGCGCCAAGGTACTCTTGCCCGAACCGTTAGGTCCCATAATGGCGTGCACTTCGCCCGCCTTCACTTCCAAGTCGAGCCCCTGAAGGATCGACTTACCGTCGACGTTGACCTTTAGATTTTTAATCGAGAGCATCGTTTCCTCACCCAACCGCGCCTTCCAAACTGACCGCCAGTAGCTTCTGCGCTTCGACGGCAAACTCCATCGGCAGTTCCTTAATGACCTCTTTGCAAAAGCCGTTAACGATCATATTAACCGCGTCTTCTTCGCTCATCCCGCGTGTGCGCAAATAGAACAATTGATCGTCCGAAATCTTCGACGTCGTCGCCTCGTGTTCGGCGATCGCGGTGGCGTTCTTCACTTCGATATACGGAAACGTGTGCGCGCCGCACTGATCGCCCATGAGTAACGAATCGCAGCGTGTGTAATTGCGCGCGCCGGCGGCGCTTTTAGCGATACGCACTAAACCGCGATACGCGTTAGAACCATGTCCGGCGGCAATCCCTTTAGACACGATGGTGCTCTTGGTGTTTTTACCGAGGTGGATCATCTTGGTGCCGGTATCGGCTTGCTGATGATTGTTGGTTATCGCCACGGAATAAAACTTTCCGATCGAATTGTCGCCTTCGAGAATTACGCTCGGATATTTCCAAGTGATCGCGGAACCGGTTTCGACTTGGGTCCAAGAAATTTTCGAATTCGCGCCACGACAACGACCGCGCTTGGTGACGAAGTTGTAAATGCCACCGCGCCCGTCGGCGTCGCCGGGATACCAGTTCTGGACCGTGGCGTATTTGATTTCGGCGTCTCGCAGCGTGATGAGTTCGACAACGGCGGCGTGCAATTGATTGTCATCGCGGCGCGGCGCGGTGCAGCCTTCGAGATAACTCACGTAGGAGCCTTCGTCGGCGACGATCAACGTGCGTTCGAATTGGCCGCTGTTGGCGGTATTGATGCGAAAGTACGTCGACAATTCCATGGGACATCGCATGCCCTTCGGGATGTAAACGAAAGTACCGTCGCTGAACACGGCGGCGTTGAGCGCAGCGTAAAAATTATCCGTATGCGGCACCACGGTGCCGAGATATTGCTGAATCAATTCCGGATATTCACGAACGGCTTCCGAGAATGCGCAGAAGATAATGCCGAGTTCGGCGAGTTTGTCTTTGTACGTCGTCGCTACCGATACGCTGTCGAATACCGCGTCGACCGCCACACCGGCCAGCAACGCCCGCTCTTGTAACGGGATGCCGAGCTTTTCATACGTTTCGAGAAGTTTCGGATCTACTTCGTCGAGCGTCTTCGGTCGGTCTTTGTCAGTTTTTGGCGCGGCGTAATAAACGATGGATTGATAATCGATCGGCGGATAATGAACCTGCGCCCAGGCGGGCGCCGACATCGTCAACCAATGGCGGTACGCGCGTAACCGCCACTCCAACATGAATTCGGGTTCCGCTTTCTTTTCGGAGATTAAACGGATGACATCCTCGTTTAACCCCGGTGCAACCGCATCCGTTTCGATATCGGTGACAAACCCGGCGCTGTACTCACGCGCAATGATCGCTTCGATATCCGGATCCGGCTTCGACATAGGGCCCCTGTTGACAGATAAAGACCTACTAAATTACTCAACTATAAGCATAACGAGGGCGAGCTAGTGGGTCAATACGAATTCAATCCCTAAAAAACTAAGCCCCGGTTTTTCCGGGGCTTAGTTCGGCGATACGGGTCTGTCTAACATCCGCCTTAATTGGCCAAATTTTCACCCGATTTTCTATTGATGTCGTCCCAAGTTTCGTTCGGGTCGATGGAATCATGATAGCGATTGATCATGCGCGTATCCGAATCGTCCGACATGAATCCGAAATCATCTCTCTTCCACGTCGTAAGCGAATCATCTAATTGGCCGACTTGGTAACTTCCTTCTACATGACTTCCGCCGCTGGGGCCGGAAACCTGACTCAGGTCGAGAAGATTACCAACGCCCTGCACGGAGTCCGATTCATCGTATGTTTTATCCGTCGTGATGACATGCAATCTATGTAGCCCCAGGCTACTCGTCCTCTTATCAGGCAGGAGTGAAACATAGATATTGTCGGCAATATGAATGTAAGGAACATATGGATCCGAGTTGCCATCTTTGGTGGTTACCTTGTCCGTTTTTGCATCATATGCATAGTGCTCGATGCGAAGAATTCCATCTTCGCCGCGATAGGTTACGGTGACTTTATTGTCCGGCGATATCGTTACCGTCCCCACTTCCACGCCTAAATTGTTTTTGATCGTTTCCGTCGTATTACCGTTGCCGCCCTGGCTAACTGTGTATTGACCGTAGGAATGCCCTGCGCCATTGGCGGTAT
Organism: Candidatus Muproteobacteria bacterium; assembly: GCA_023266455.1. Classification (GTDB taxonomy): domain Bacteria; phylum Pseudomonadota; class Gammaproteobacteria; order Acidiferrobacterales; family Sulfurifustaceae; genus JAHFQD01. Next base: position 1,697 of record JAHFQD010000003.1, on the reverse strand, counting down.
AAAAATTCATTTCACTCACCTACCTGGATAAAGACGGCATCCTAAAAGGATTCTTGACACGGTTACAGGCGTTCTTCGAATTCCAGTAAAAAATCTAAAAATCGACTGTTTCTAAGCCGAAAATATCCAACTACATGAAAAATATTTGCGGGCAAAAAAAACAAAGCCCCGGTTTTTTCCGGGGCTGTCAGGCGCTTTATGGCCCTTAAAGCGAGATTAATTCCAGACGCTGCGCAGTCGCACGCGACGCCGGAATGGAAAGTCGATGACACCACGCGCGCGGCGTACTTCGCGCAGATATAACTTGGCGGTGCGGAATCCTAAGCGGAAGGAACGACGGAAGTACTCGATATCGGTAAGGTGGCCGCCCTTGAGAGCGTGTTCGAAGCCAGCGCTGAAACGCGTTTCGATTAAGTCGACTGGAACCTTGAATCCAATCTGCTGCGGTGTCGGGAATACGGCTTGCATCGCCACCTCTTATTTATTTTTCCCCTACACAACAAACTATAGACGCTTTTTCAAACACTGCAGCAATACGAAAGTTCATACCCGAGGATCGCGCAAGCGCCGCCGCTAAAGCGTGGCGCCGCGTTCGGATTCCATATGTTTAGTGAGTTCGCTGACGACGTGTTCAAAGGCTTCATCCACCGAATCGGTGATGCGGAATAAATCCAAGTCTTCCGGACTGATCGTGCCATAACGCACGAGCGCTTTGAAATTGACCACGTCTTTCCAATAGTCGGTGCCGAACAATACCAACGGCATGTGCTTGCGAACTTTTTTCGTCTGCACCAGCGTTAGCACTTCGAACAATTCGTCGAACGTGCCGAAACCGCCGGGGAAGAAAATGACCGCCTTCGCCAGATACGCAAACCAAAACTTGCGCATGAAAAAATAGTGGAACTGGAATGCCAATTCGCGCGTGATGTACGGGTTGTCGGTTTGTTCAATCGGAATTGAAATCGAAAGCCCGACGTTGGCACCGCGCGCCTCGGATGCGCCGCGATTCGCGGCTTCCATGATGCCGGGCCCGCCGCCGGTGCAAACGACGAAGCGGCGTTCCTCTTCGCTTAAACTCTTGGACCATAACGTCAATCGATGTGCCAATTCGCGCGCCGCTTCGTAGTACTGCGACATCTCCAAACGCAGTTTGGCCTCTTCGAGATTTCCCTTGCCAGCTTCGGCCGCTTTGACTTCGGCCTGCGCTTGGTCGCGCGCGATGAAACGCGCGGAACCCATGAAAACGATGGTGTCGTCGATTTGATAATGCGCGAGCCGGCTTTCGGGCTCCATGTATTCGGCCAAAATCCGCAACGCGCGGGCGTCGGGGCTACGGAGGAAGGATTCGCTGAGATAGGCTTTAGTAGTGCCCCGACCGCGGAAGTCATTCATCGTTTTCTCTCTTTCGGTATTTATTTTAAGGATAGCCGTTCCCGCGCTACGCGTTGGCGTCCTCCTCCTTCTGTTCCGTCTGGCGCAAATTCTCGGCGAACATGTTGCAGAACACCGCGCCCTGTTCCAACGCGTCGTCGAGCGCGACGTGCGTGTGCGCCAGGTCCGCGTTGAACCAACGTTTCGGTAGGTAACTGCGCGAGGTGCGTCGGAAATCGCTTTTGCGCATGCCCATGGCGTACGAACGCAGATCGAGCGCGCTTTCACGAAACGGCCGCTCGCCCGTGAAGCGCACGAGGTACCAA
>JAHFQD010000128.1 GCA_023266455.1 Candidatus Muproteobacteria bacterium | reverse complement strand
GTTACGCCTGCGCTACGGCGTCGAGATTCGCGGCTATTTGGCCCAGCTCGGGCCGTTGGCGCTCGAATTGAAAGATTGGAACGAAGTCGAGAACAACGCGTTTTTCTGTCCCGATCCCGCGAAGGTCGTCGAGCTTGAAACTTTTATGGACGCGCTACGCAAAGAGGGCGATTCCGTCGGCGCGCGCATCAACGTCGTTGCATCGAAGGTGCCGGTGGGTTGGGGCGAACCAGTGTTCGATCGCCTCGACGCTGACATCGCGCTTGCGATGATGAGCATTAACGCTGTGAAGGGTGTCGAGATCGGCGCTGGGTTCGGCGCGATCGCACAAAAAGGCACGCAGCATCGCGATCAAATTACGCCGCGCGGATTTCTCTCGAATAACGCCGGCGGCATTCTCGGCGGTATTTCCACTGGACAAGACGTTGTCGTCAGCATCGCGCTCAAGCCGACGTCCAGTATTCGGTTGCCGGGGCAGACGGTGAATCGCGACGGCGATCCGGTCGACGTTGTCACCACCGGTCGCCACGATCCCTGCGTTGGCATTCGCGCCACGCCGATCGCCGAAGCGATGCTGGCGTTAGTGTTGATGGATCACGCCTTGCGCGATCGCGCGCAAAACATGGATGTACAGCGCACGACGCCGGTTATTCCCGGCAGCGTCGGCTGACGCGCGCGGCCGTGAGTTTCGCACGGCGTCGGCGATGATTAACTTCGAAACCCTCGGACGGCCCGTCGTCTTCGCCTTCATTACTTGGCGGCATTTCTATCAAATCGTGTACCACTGCTTAGCGCGGCTGCGCGTGTTGGCGTTGCCGCCGGTACGCAATGTTCTGCAGCGGCAAATTTATTTCACCGGTGTGCAAGCGCTCGGCGCGCTCACGTTGATCGCGCTTATCGCCGGCATCGTTATCACCACGCAAATTACCAGCCTGGTCGGTTCGCACTCGAGCCTGACCGCACGCATTTTGCTGTGGACCTTGGTGCGTGAACTCGGGCCGTTGTTGTCGGCGATCGTCGTCATCGCGCGCTCCAGCACTGCGATGGCGTCGGAGTTGGCGATGATGCGCATTCGCGGCGAGCTCGATAATTTGCGGCGCCTCGGAATCGATCCGCTCGATTACTTAATCGTTCCGCGTGTGATCGGGATGACGGTGTCGATGATCGCCATTACGTTTTATTTTCAAATGATCGCGATCGTCGCCGGTTTAGGATTCGCGGCGCTGGTCGGAGAGTTCTCTTTCATTCAAAGTTTGAGCAGCGTATTCGATCTGCTCGATCTGACGGAAGTGTTGGCGTCGCTGGTCAAAGCGCTGGTGTTCGGCGTGGTCATCGCCGGCACCTCGTGTTTGTACGGATTGCGCGTGCAACCCTCGGTGACGGATTTACCGCGCGCCGTGACGCGCGCGGTATTGCAGAATATCGTGATGCTGTTTCTGCTTGACGCCGTCATTACGTATTTATTTTTCGTCTGACGTGGCCGCTTCAATTTTGCAATTCGACGGTGTAGCGACGGAGGCGATCCCACCATTTTCGGGCGCGGTGCCGGCGGGGGCGACGGCGCGCGTTGTTTGCGCATTGCACGAATCGCATCGCGAATTGGCCACGGTGTTGTCCGGCTTGCAACCGCCGCGCCTTGGGCGCTTGCGCGTCTTCGGCGACGATATGTATCGCTTGTCGTCGTCGGCGCGCTTGGCGCTGTTTCAGCGTATCGCCGTGGTGCCGCGCGACGGCGGGTTCATCAGCAATTTGAAGGTGTGGGAGAACGTAGCGTTGCCGGCGTGGTATCACCGTGCAGCGCCGATCGCGGAAATCGAAGCGCGCATGACGGCGTTGTTTGGCGAACTGGAAATCGGTGGCTCCGCGTTGCGCGCATTGATGGCGAAACTGCCGGATCAGCTGACGGTCTACGAACAGCGCGCGGCCGCATTCGTGCGGGCGATGGCGATGGAGCCGGATATAATCGTCTACGATGCCGTGTTCGCCGGACTCGACCGCCAAGCGGCGGGACGTTTGTTGCGATCGGTGCAAACTTTTCACGGTGCGAGCGCGAATCGAGTTTCGCTGCTGTTGTTGCCGGACGAACCGTTCTCGGAACGCGTTCCCGCCGAAGTCACCATTACACCGGAGATGTAACGCGATGACTTTATTGCAAGACGAAGACTTACGCTTCCGACGCTTGAGCCGCAAGATCGGGATTTTTTTATCTATTGCCGCGCTTGGAATCGTCATCACACTGATCTCCATCGGCGTGCAGCAAAAATTAATCACGCCGAAGAGCCAGGTTTTTTTCGTCACCGATAGCGGCCGCGAAATCGTGCAAGGCATGGCGGTGAAGTTGTCGGGCTTTCGCATCGGCAAGGTGAAGCGGTTGGAACTCACCGAACAAGCGGCGGTGAAGGTGACGCTTGAGATTCAAAGCGAATACATGAAATGGGTGCGCCAAGATTCTAAAGCGCGTTTGCTGAAAGAAGGTGTGATCGGCGACACCGTGATCGAAGTCGCGCCGGGTTCCGAGAAGAGTCCGCAGATAGTCGATAGCAATCAAATCGCGTTCGAGCGCGAAGTCGGCATGGCGCAACTGGTGGATCAGTTGTACGACGACGTGCGTCCGCTGATTGCCGACGTTCGCAGCGTGGTGCAGCGCACCGACGGTTTATTGAAGCGCGCCGATTCGTTGCTCGCGAGCCTGCCGTCGTCGCAGCAGCATCTCGACGCAGTGTTGTCGAGCGCGCAGCGCAATCTGCAAAATTTAGAGAAGACCACCGCTACCGAGTTGCCGGCGACCGTGCGTCGCGGACGCGAAGTGATCGACAGCTCGAAGAAGGTCGTGGATTCGCTTAGCCGTACTTGGCCGATCAGCAACAACATCGACCAACCGAAGGCCGGCGTATTGCCGCTTGACAGTTACGGCAATGCCACACCGCCACCGCGCGCACCACAGAAATGAAACGCGTTATTTACGGCCTCATCGTTTTATGGCTAACCGCCTGCAGCTCGGCGCCGCCACCGCGTCCGCCGCTCGAAGACAACGCGTTGCAATGGACGCAGCGTGGGCAGGACGCTTTCCGTCGTGGCGAGTGGCAAGAAGCGCTCGACGCCTATCAGGAAGGATTGCGCATTTACGCGTCGATCGAGCAAGGCGACGGCATCGGCGTCGAACTGCTCAACATCGCGACGGTGCAATATGCGATGGGCGATATCGTGGCGATGGACAAGACGCTTGATCGCGTGTTGAACAACGTTGGCGTGCCGGCTGTGCATCGCGCGGAAGCGGCGTATCGGCGCGCCTACGCCAAACTCAATGCTGCCGACGCTGACGGTGCGGCCGCGTGGTTGGAGCAAGCGCTGCAGCGTTGCGCGCCCATCGACTGCGCCGCGCTGGGCGCGATGTACAATCTGCGCGCGCGTTTGGCGTTACTGCGCGGCGACACGGTGGTGGCCGATACGGACGCGCGCCGCGCTGCCGAGGCCAATCGCCGTCACGGCGATCAAATCGAAGAAGCGAACTCTCAGCGGTTGCTCGCCGATGCCGCGCTGCGCTCCGCCAATGGCGCGCAAGCGTTGGCGCTGTACGAGCAAACGCTGACACTCGACAAGGCGACGGCGCAAACGCGTAAGATCGTGTTGGATTTGCTGGGCGCGGCGCGCGCTGCGGCGATGTTGGGGCGAACCGACGTCGTGGCGTATCTCGAACGCGCACGCAGCGTCGCGGAGAGTATCGACGACGCGGTGTTGGCCCAACAAGTCGACGCCACGCGTCGAGAACTCGTGCAGAAATAAAACGTCAAACGAAAATCGAAAACAATTACTAGGAGACGATAGATGAATATCAAACGTTGGTTGATGGCGAGTGTCGCAGTATTAATCGTAGTCGGCGGCATCGGTTGGGTGTTGCATCACATACTGCTTGCGGATATGTACAAGGCGACAGCGTCCATCTGGCGTCCCGAGGCCGAGATGCAAAATCTTGGATTCTGGATGCCGATCAGCCACGTGATTTACTCGTTAGTGTTCGTGCTGATCTATGCCAAAGGCTACGAAGCGGGGAAGGGAAAAATAGGTCAGGGATTGCGCTACGGTATCTACGTCGCTTTGCTGATGCACGTCACCGGCGCTCTTATGTGGTACGTCATTCTCCCGATTCCAGCCGCGCTTGCGGTCGCCTGGGGCGTCGGCGGCACGGTCGACGCGATCATTTCCGGTATCGCGGCCGGATTAATTTACAAAGATTAAAACCGTCCGAGCGGAGGACGAGTCCGCCGCTTCTTTCTCCTCATGTCGCGGAACACCATGCCTTACTGGCGGGTTTCAAGCTTTTATTTTTTTTATTTCGGGGTTCTCGGCGTGCTCGTGCCGTATTGGGGGCTCTACCTCCAATCGCTCGGGTTTAGTCCAGAGCGCATCGGCGGCCTGCTGGCGTTGATGATGGCGTCGCGCGTGATCGCGCCCAACGTGTGGGGTTGGGTGGCGGATCATTATCGCGGTGGATTGGCGGTCGTGCGTTGGACGTCGTTGCTGGCCGCGATCGCATTCGTCGGTACATTTTTCAATACCGATTTCGGATGGCTGGCGTTGGTGATGGTGACGTTCAGTTTTTTCTGGCATGCCGCGCTGCCAGTGCTCGACGCCGTCGCCATGAATTATCTCGGCCATCGACCCGGCGCGTACGGACAAGTGCGGTTCTGGGGATCGGTCGGGTTCATTGTGACAGTTGTCGTTTTCGGCATGGTCGTCGAAGCGTATGGACCCTGGTGGATATTGCCGACGCTGTTAGCGCTGTTCGTTTCGATTTGGTTGTGTAGTTTGACGTTGCCGGCGACGCGCACTGCTGAACACGAAGAATCGGCGACGTCATTTCTGAAGTTCGCGTTGCGTCCCGACGTGGTAGCGTTTTTGCTTGCAGGATTTTTTATGCAAGTGAGCCACGGACCCTATTACACGTTTTACTCTATTTATCTCGACGCACTCGGTTACTCGAAGACCACGATCGGTTTGTTGTGGGCCTTTGGTGTGTTGTGCGAGATCGGCATTTTCATTTGGATGCCGTTTCTACTCTCGCGATTTTCGTTGCATCAAGTGTTGTTGAGCAGTTTCTTGGCGGCGACGGTGCGCTGGCTGTTGATCGGTTTCTGCGCCGAACGTTTCGACGTGTTAATCGCCGCGCAAGCGTTGCACGCGGCGACGTTCGGTGCGTTTCACGCCGCGGGTATTCAGATCGTGTATCGCTTTTTCACCGGCCGTCATCAGCACCGCGGCCAGGCGTTGTATGGCACCGCGAGTTTCGGACTGGGCGGCGTTGTCGGGCATTTTTACAGCGGTTATTCCTGGGGCGCGTTAGGACCGGCAGCGACGTTCGCTATAGCGGCGGTAGCCGCCGGAATTGCATCCTTGGTGGCCTTGTTCTGGATTAAACCGACGAAAGACTAACGCCGCGCGCGGCGGAAAGGTTCGAGCTGAATTACTTCGGCGGAAGACTTAACGGGTTCGGTGGACGTCAGCGACGCGGTCTCGGCGAGAATCTCATTGAGTGCGCGGCACAGGTTGTCCAACAACCTGACTGCTTCGACGTCCATATTCTGCGTAGCGAAAGCTTGTAGACGTACCGCGCCGATGGCGTCGAAACAGGCGGCGCGCGTTACATCGTCGCTGAATGTACGACAAGCGTTGACGCGGTAGAGGTTTTGCGTGAGTTGGCGCATCAACTCGTGATGCACCGGGCTGCATTCGAAAAGATCTTTCAGTGTTCTGGCGCGTGGATTGAGGGGTAGATGCTGGTACCCCAGCTGATGTTCAAGTGCTTGTAGCAGTTCTAAGTAAGTCACTTGGTCCCCCGTACGATCGCTATCATGGCCTGTGCCGCGTTCGAGAGCGTCCTTGCGCCGTGTGTCACCAACCCCAAACGACGATCAATCCTTATTCTTTCAATGTGGACCACCTTTAGGCTGCCGTCAATCATGGTCCGTGGAAGGGCGCTCCAACCGAGACCGATGGCAGCCAGCATTTTCAGGACCTCCAGATAATTCGTCGCCATGCCGATTTG